>SDZP01000161.1 GCA_004144935.1 Caulobacteraceae bacterium
TGGCCGTGCGGATGGTGTTCTTGCGGCGCCCGTAGAAGCCCTTGGCTTGCTCGAGAACCTTCTTGTGCTTGGCGTGGGCGGTAACGCCCCGTTTGACGCGAGCCATGTGTCAGCGCTCCTTCTTAAAGGCCGTAGGGCAGGTAGGTCATGATGGTCTTCTTGTCGGAAGAGCTCATGACTTTCGTGCCGCGCTGCTGGCGGATGTACTTGGAATTGTGGCTGATCAGGCGGTGACGCTTGCCGGCGACGCCGGCCTTCAGCTTGCCCGTGGCCGTCAGTTTGAAGCGCTTTTTGGCGCCCGATTTGGTCTTCAGCTTCGGCATTTTGCTCAGGGCGAACCCTGTCCTCTTTAGGTAGCATGTGGACCGCCAAGGCATGCCATTTGGCCCGGCAGTCGCGGAAAGGCGAGGCTGATAGGGGAAAAGGGGCCGGCTGGCAAGCGGAGTCAGCGCCTGGCGGGCTCGGCTTCCGCGTAGCCCGGGCAATGACAGGCGGCGACCGTGCACATCCGCTCGTCGCCCCAGTGGTGGCCGATGACATGGCCGCAGTGCATGCAGCCGGCCGGCGTGGCCCTGGCCGCCTTCAGCGCCCGCCACTCATGCCACCAGCGCCAGCCGACCACCACCGTCCAGACCAGCTCCACCACACCGAACGGCCAGGCGCCCTGCATGAAGCCGTAGGCCGAGCCCAGCAGGCAGGAGAGCGAGAACAGCAGGATGAAGATGTGGTGGCGCCGCTCCAGCGCGTAGAAGACCAGCATCAGGATCACGGCGAAGAGGCCGAACAGGTCGAGGGGCGTCATCGTCATCTTCTGCTTCCCTGCCCGCGGAACGACTTCATCGCAAGCGGGCTTAAGGCCTTGCCGTTCCGCCGCCCCCGCCTAACTGGACCTTCATGCGCCTCAACCAGGTCACTGTTCCTGCCCGCGATCTCGAGGAATCGATCCGATTCTACGAGGCGCTCGGCCTGATCCTGATCGTCCACAGCCCGCACTACGCCCGCTTCGAATGCCCGGACGGCGACGGCGAGCATCCGCCGACCTTCTCGCTGCATCTGGACCCGCAGGCCACCCCCGGGGCGGCCAGCGTCTATTTCGAGCATGAGCAGCTGGACGAGGAGGTCGAGGCTTTGATCGACAAGGGCGTGGTCTTCGACAGCGGACCGGACGACCAGACCTGGCTCTGGCGTGAGGCCTGGACCACCGATCCGGCCGGCAACCGGGTCTGCCTGTACCGTGCGGGGGAAAACCGTCGCTTCCCACCCTGGAGACTGAAAGCCTCGTGACCGTGATGACCCGACGCACCGGCCTGATCGGCCTGGCCGGCGCCTTTCTCGCCGCCTGCACGCCCGCCCGCTTCCTGGATTCGGTGTTTCCGGACGACGCCGCCACGACCCTGATCAAGGATGTCAGCTTCGGCGACAATCCGCGCCAGAAGCTGGATGTCTATGAGCCGCCCGGCGGCGCGCCCGGCGCCCCCGTGGCCCTGTTCGTCTACGGCGGCGGCTGGAGCAGCGGCTCGCGCAAGGAATACCAGTGGGCCGGCAAGATGCTGGCCGCCCAGGGCTTCGTCACCATCGTCGCCGACTATCGCCTGACGCCGGAGGTCAGCTTTCCGGGCTTCGTCGAGGATGTCGCCTCCGCCGTCCGCTGGGCCGTCGACCATACGCCGGACCATGGCGGCGATCCCAGCCGGATCGTCCTGGTCGGCCACTCGGCCGGCGCCTACAACGCCGCCATGGTGGCGCTGGACCCCCGGTACCTGAAGGCGGTCGGTGTGGACCGCAAGCGCATCAAGGCCTTCGCCGGCCTGGCCGGTCCCTACTATTTCCCCACCCTCGACGGCCCGATCCTTAGCAGGACCTTCGCCGGGGCGCCGGACAACAAGGTCTATCAGACCATCGACTACGCCGGTCCGGGCTCGCCCGCCGCCTTCCTGGTCGCCGGCGACGCCGACAAGACCGTGCGGCCGCGCAACACCGAGCGGCTGGCCGAGGCGCTGCGCAAGGAGGGCGTCGAGGTCGAGAGCCACCTCTACCCCGGTCAGAGCCATGCTGACGTGCTGCTCAATCTGTCGCGGACCTTCCGGGGCCGCTCGCCCGAGTATGGGCAGTTGACCGCGTTCCTGCGACGGCAGGCGGGGCTGGCCTGACTACTCTTCCTCGCGGGCGTACTTGAGGATCAGCGACAGGGTCCAGGCGTATCCCTCGTCGCCCTCAATGACGTCGAGGGATTCGACGTCATCGATCAACCAGCGGCCGCCGACCTTCTGGAAGTAGAAGAGCAGGCTGCTGTTCTGGTCAAAGTTCCTGAAGCTGGCTGCCACCACCTTGCGGTCGGGCCGGCGCCAGACGCTGCGTTCGGTGACCTCGACGTCCGCCAGCCGCCAGTCCTGGCCGTTGACCCAGAAGAAGAAGTCGAGCCGGCCCAGATCCCCGGCCGCCTCCCGCTTTTCGTCAGCGAAGGCCTTGGCCAGGGCGGGGGTGTAGATGTCGTCCGGCGGATCGATTGAAAGGTCGCCGGCCCCGGTCTCGGTCTGACCCTTGGCGAGATCAGCGTAAACCTGGGCGATGAAGGCCTTCGGGTCATCGATGCGGGTGGCGGCGGCGGCCGGCTGGGCGAGCCAGATAAGACCGAAAAGCAGGGCTGCGATGATGCGGCGCATGGTGGGTTGCTCCCCTTGCGTGAGGCTCAATCCTCGCTTGGCCTTGCGCCGGCCGCCAGCCCAGAAACGGGGGCTGCGCACGGGTTATCTGATCAGCGTTCATATTGCGCCGCATTGAAGAGGCTCTCCGGAGTCGCTATATGCACGCCTCCCCGGGGGCCAATGTGTGTGGCGGCCCCGCATCCGATCACCGGCCTGAGGTAGTTCTCCCCATGCTCCTGACCATGATGAAGTCCAAGCTGCACCGCGCCACGGTCACCCAGGCGGACCTCGACTACGAGGGCTCCATCGCCATCGACCGCGACCTGCTGGACGCCTCCGGCATCCTGCCGCACGAGCAGGTCGATGTGCTGAACATCACCAACGGCGCCCGCTTCACCACCTACGCCATCGAGGCCCCTCGCGGCTCGAAGGTGTTCGGGGTCAACGGCGCCGCCGCGCGCCTGGTCCAGAAGGGCGACAAGATCATCGTCGTCACCTACGGCCAGCTGCCGGCCGAAGAGGCCCGCAACTACAACCCCACTGTCGTCCTGCTCGACGACCAGAACGACATCAAGCGCGCCGCTTAACCACCGCCGCTCATCCCGGCGAAGGCCGGATCCAGCTCACCCACCGCCATGAAGAGTTGGCCCACCGTCGGTGTTTGATCGTTGGCGACGGTGAGTCCCTCTGGATCCCGGCATTCGCCGGGATGAGCGGAATTTGGTTTCTCCAAGCACGTTCATCGCGCACTCTGACCTCCAGATCCTGGAGACTCCCATGCGCGCCCTGTTGCCCCTCGCCGCCCTCACCCTGCTGCTGGCCGCCTGCGAGCCGGCGCCCAAGGGGGTCGATGGCCAGACCCTGTCCAATGCGGTGGCCGACGCGGTCGGCGGTGAGAACAGCTGCGTCTTCCTGGTCGACCAGGCAAGCGGCAAGAAGACCTTCCAGTATGGCGCGCCCTCGGCCTGCGGACGCGAACTGCCCGACTGTTCGGGAGCCACCCTCAACGCGACCGACCTGGCGCAGCTGGCCGCCAAGGGCGCCGACCGGGCGATCAGCTGCGACAGCACCGCCGACGGCGCGCGCACGGTGGCCTGGGCGTCCGGCTTGGTGGAGACCAAGGCCGGCGGCCAGAAGCTGGCCTATGCGGCGGTCATGGAAGGGCCGAGCGAGCAGTCGCTGCCCGGCCGCGAGATGAAGGCCCGCCTCGCCACAGCCTTCCGGCGGGCGGGCCTCTAGTCTCTATTTCACCAGTTCGAAGGTGGCGCTGACGTCGATGCGGACCTTCAGCTGGCCGGCCTCGACCGGTGTGCTGGCGTCCATCTTCTCGGCGCGGGCGAAGCTGGCGTAGACGACCGGCGGCTGCGGGGCATAGCCGCCCGACTCGCTGAAGGTGACCAGACGGGCGACGCGGTAGCCGAGCGACTGCGCATAGAGGTTGGCCTTGGCTTGGACGGCCTTCACGGCGTCGAGGCGGGCCTTGTCCTCGGAAGCGCCGCTGTCTTCGATGCCGAAGCTGATGCCGCCGACGTTGGTGGCGCCGCTGTTCACCGAGGCGTCGACGACGCTGCCGAGCTTCTTGAGGTCGCGGGCGACGATGGTGACGGTGTTGCTGGCCTGGTAGCCGGTCAGCTTGGGCGGCTGGTTCTCGACGTAGAGATACTGCGGATTGAGGTTCAGGCCGGAGGTCTGGATGTCGCGCGGATCGACGCCGGCCTTCTTCAGGCTGGCGATGACGCCGGTCATCCGGTCGGCGTTGAGGCGCATCGCCTCGGCGGCGGACGGCGCCTCGGTGGTGACGCCCAGGGTGATGGTCGCCATGTCTGGGGCCTGGCGGGTCTCGCCATAGGCCGACAGGTTCAGCGTGGTCGCCCGGAAGGCGGCGTCGGCGGTTGCGGGAACGGTCTGGGCCATGGCCACTCCACTGGCGCCGGCCGAGCCGGCCAGGATCAGGGCGCCGACGGCGGCGGCGCGAAACAGGGACGTCATCGTATAGTCTCCGACCAAATGCGGGGTCCTTGATCGGCCCCGTCTGCGGCGACTTTAAGCCGACCGCGCCTGAACGGGGCCTGTCAAAGCCGTTGCGGGTTCGGCAGCATCGCGTCTCGCGACCCATTTTCGCACCGGCCGGTCGATCCAGCGCTCGGCCAGGGCCGCCGCGGCGATGGCCAGGATGGCCGCCAGGCCGTACCAGCCGAGCCGCAGCGGCAGTGTGAGGCCGGCGGGCTCGAGCGTCTTGAACAGCAGCAGGATCGGGCCGTGCAGGACGTAGAGGCCGTAGGACAGCCGGCCGAGCAGGGCCTGCAGCCGGCCGCCGCCGGCCGCGTTGGCGCCGAGGACGACCAGCAGCGGGAACAGGAGGAAGACGGCCGCCAGGTCGTAGAGCGGCGTCAGCCCGGGCGCGGGCAGGGCGATCAGCAGCAGGACCAGCGGCAGCAGCCAGGGCGTCAAGCGGCTAGTCACCGCCCCCAGGCGTCCGGCCGCCCACAGGCGGTGGAGCAGAATGCCCATCGGGAAGGCGAAGGCGACCCGCGTCCAGCCCGACAGCCAACTGAATGGGCCGGCCGAGCGCGCCGGGTCGTTGTTGGCGAAGCCGCTGTCGAACTGGCCGTTTGCGCCGACCACCAGCACCAGCGCCAGGGCGGCAAGACCCGTCAGAACGGCCAGCCGGCGGTCGGTCAGCCAGCGGGCGACGAAGCCCCAGGCCAGGTTGATCCAGAGCTCGTACTGCAGCGACCAGACCGGCCCGTTGAACGGAACCACCAGCCCGCCGCCCAGCCAGGGCAGGAAGAGGGCGGCCAGCAGGGCCAGCAGCAGCGGCTGGTCTTCCAGCGGCCGCAGACCCCCCAGCGACAGGGCCAGGGCGGCGGCGGCGCCCAGCGTCAGCCCGACGATGGCCAGCGGATAGAGCCTGGCGATGCGCTTGCCGGCGAACCAGACACCTTGGCCGCCCGCCGCCAGGCGCTGGCCATAGCCGGCCGACAGCACGAAGCCGCTCATCAGGAAGAAGAGGTCGACCATCAGATAGCCGTGGCCGAGCAGCGGCGAGCCCAGGTAGCCGGCGATATGCAGGCCCATGACCAGCAGGGCGGCGACGCCGCGCACCCCGTCGAGGGCCGCCAGCCGGCCGCTCATTCGGCCGCCTTCACGGCCGGGCCCGGCAGAGCGACGCGGGCGGCCCGGGCCATCGGCAGGATCATCCCCTCCATCACCGTGTCATGCTTCGACTCCCCCGGCTCCAGCCCGAAGGCCAGGTCCATCTTCTGGCGGTCCGGGGTGTAGAGGGTGCCGAACAGCCAGTCCCACAGGGTGGTCAGGCTGCCGAGGTTGCTGCCGAAGTGGGCCGGGTTGGTCGAGTGGTGAATCTGGTGGTGGGCCGGGCTGTAGACCATCTTGCCCAGCAGGCCGGGGAAGGTGATCCACAGGTGCGAATGCTGCAGGTGCTGCACCAGATAGAGGCCGGCCAGGGCGATGACGTTGCGGTCCCAGACGGTCAGCAGGACGGTCGGCTCGCCCAGCGTCCAGGTCAGCAGGGCGTTCATGGCGCCCATCATTACCGCCAGCAGGTTGGCGAACAGTAGGCCCTCGACCGGATGCACCCGAAGGTTGGTCAGCGGCGAGAGATGCTCGGCGCTGTGGTGGACCTTGTGGATCTCCCACATCCAGCCGATGCGGTGGCTGAGGAAGTGGATCAGCCAGTAGGCCAGCTCGCCGGTCAGGAAGAGGGCCACGGTGCCGACCGCCAGCGCGCCGATGGGGCCGACCAGCGAACCGGGGCCGGGGCCGACCAGGGCGGTCAGACCGTCCAGCAGCCAGCCGGAGATCACGGCCTGCGAGGCGATGGCCCAGCCGAACAGCAGTCCGAAGACCAGGGTGTTGAACAGGAAGAAGCCGATGTCGGTGCGGCCCGAGCGGCTGGCCCAGACCCGTCGCGGGGCCAGGGCGCGGAGCAGGACCTTCAAGGGCACAGGCCGCTTGCCGGGGCCGCGCCGCAGCAGCAGGAACAGGCCGCCGACCACGCCGGCCGCCAGCAGGGAGACGAGCGACACCGCCGACCCGGGGGCCAGCAGGGCGCCGACAAAGCCCATGCTTGCCTTGCCGAGGGCCGCCACGGCGGCCGTTGCCAGGTCCTGAAGGTTCGAAACGTCCATGCCCCGTTGTCGTCTTCGTCTCGCGTTGCAGATGTCCTACCCGCTTGTGGTGTGCCCTTCCTTAAAGCGGCCGGGCTATGGTAGGCGCAGCCTTCGAACAGGGGCGCGTAGCTCAATGGTTAGAGCCGACCGCTCATAACGGTCTGGTTGCAGGTTCGAGTCCTGCCGCGCCTACCAATCCCTTTCCGGACCAGACCCGCCGCCAAACAGGGAGCCTTGGCGCCCCTCGCCGGTTATCGTTTCCTGCGCCGGCATTGCCGACATCAGAGACGGGACCATCGCATGACCGACAAACCCTCCAGGCCGAGCGTCGAAGAGGCCGAGGCGGCCGTTCGCACGCTGATCCGCTGGGCCGGCGACGATCCGGACCGGGAAGGCCTGCTGGAGACCCCGGCGCGGGTGACGCGGTCCTATCGCGAGCTGTTCCACGGCTACGAGGAAGATCCCCGCGAATACCTCAAGCGGACCTTCGAGGAGGTGCACGGCTATGACGAGTTGGTCGTGCTCTCCAACATCCCCGTGGTCAGCTTCTGCGAGCACCATATGCTGCCGTTCCAGGGCCGGGCCCACGTCGGTTACCTGCCTTCCAATCGCGTCGTCGGAATCTCCAAGCTGGCGCGGGTCGTGGGCGGGTTTGCGCGTCGGCTGCAGATCCAGGAAAAACTGACCGCCGAGATCGCCGGGGCGATCCAGGACATCCTGCAGCCGCGCGGGGTCGGGGTGGTGATCCGCTCGGAGCACAGCTGCATGACCATGCGCGGGGTCAACACCCCGGGAACCTGGCTGACCACCTCGACGCTGCTGGGCGCGGTGCGGGACGATTCCCGGACCCGGCACGAGTTCCTCGAGCTGGCGCGCTGACGGCTATCGAAGCGGCGGACCCTTATACCG
>SDZP01000572.1 GCA_004144935.1 Caulobacteraceae bacterium
CGATCAGCCTGAGGGCGGCGGCGATGTCGCCGAAGCGGGCCAGGGCGTAGTTGGCGCCGGCCGGGTTGTCGCCGTTGGTCGCCAGGAACAGCCCGCCGCCGGCCGCCAGGCCGCCTGCGGCCTCGACCCCGGCGGCGCTGAAGCTGCCCAGATAGCGATGGCCGTCCTCGCGGTTGAAGACATGGAAGTCGTTGGCCGAGGCGTTGGAGGTGATCAGGTAGCGGGCGCCCGGTCCGCCATCGACCACGGCGACGCCGCCGGCCTCCTCGGTGACACGGCCAAGGCCGACCGCGTCGATCAGGGTGGGGATGGTCTCGGCTTCCGGCTCGGCGTCGAACTTCCAGACCCCGACCGCCTGCTCGGCGATATAGAGGGCGCCGCTGAGATCGTCGACCGTGCAGTAGCTGGCCTCGGAGGCGATGTGCAGCCGGCGCACCAGCCGGCCGTCCAGCCTGCCCTGGCCGTTGTCGAAGATCGACCACTGGTCGATCTCGCCGCCGGCCCCGAGGGCGAACATGAACAGACTGCCGTCCAGCGGGCTTTTGTAGAGGCAGCCGGATTCCGCCGAGAGATCGGCCGACAGCACGCCCGCGGTCACCTCGGTCAGGGTGTCGCCGACGGTGAAGAAGCGCAGCCTGGACTGCTGGGCGTCCATGACGCCAAGCACGGTCTCGGACCGGCCGTTCAGCGGGACGCCGTAGCGGACATCGAGGCCGACGACCTCCCCGGCCGGGGCGGAGGAAACCCTGGCGCCCTTGGCGTCATAGAGTTCGACGCCGCCAAGGCCGCCGCTGCCGGCGATGCGGACGCCCCCGGCCGCGTCGAAGAGGAGCACGCCGGTGTTGGCGTCGTTGCGGACCGTCGGGGCGGTCTGGGTCACCGGCGTCACGGCCGGGACAGCGGGCGCGGCCGTCTGGGACGCCGTCTGGGCCTGGGCGGCCAGGGCCACGGAGGCCACGCCGGCCACGAGCATCAGGCTGAAGCTGTTCAGCACACGGTTTTTCCTGGTCATCGGCATCCCCTGTTGTTGCCTCAACATCACGCCTGCGGTTCCGGAATGCAATTTAATTTCCATTCATGTTGTCAGATAGAATTTTTGTTCGTAATGTCCGGTCATCAGCTGGCGGAGCGTATCCGACCTCGCCTGCTGCAATGAGAAGCAAGGGGAGGGTCGTATGAAATCCAGATACCTGTTGGGCGCGCTGCTGGCGTCGTCCTGCCTGGTGACGCCCGGCATGGCCGCGGCCCAGGCTCAGGACGAGGTCGAGGAAGTGGTCATCACCGGCCAGCGGGCCACCGACCGCGACTCCCTCGAGAAGAAGCGTGAAGCCACCTCGGCCAGCGAGGTCGTCTCCGGCGGCGAGGCCGGCAAGCTGCCCGACCAGAACGTCGCCGAGTCCGTGCGCCGCCTGTCGGGCGTCTCGGTCGCCACCGACAAGGGTGAAGGCCGCTACCTGATCATCCGCGGCATCGAGCCGAACCTGGCCAACGTCACCATCAACGCCCAGACCGCCTCGGCCCCCGAACCGGAGTCGCGCAACGTCAAGCTGGACGACATCCCCTCGGCTCTGATCGGCTCGGTGCAGGTGATCAAGTCGCTGACCGCCGACCTGGCCGGCGATGGC
>SDZP01000573.1 GCA_004144935.1 Caulobacteraceae bacterium
CCTTCTCCCCCAAGGGGAGAAGGAAACGGAGGTTGCCGAGCCTGGGCCCGCCCCATACGCTCCCCGCATCGCTCCGGGAGTCTCCATGTCCATCCGCACCACGACCACAGCCCTGGGCGCCGTCCTGGCCCTGTCCCTCGCCGGCGCCGCCGCCGCCGAGGACCTGACCCCCGACCTCGTCCGCTTCAAGGGCCTCTACAAGGAGCTGGTCGAGACCAACACCACCCTGTCGGCGGGCAGCTGCACCGCCGCCGCCGAAAAGATGGCCGCCCGGCTGAAGGCCGCCGGCTACCCCGACGCCGATATCCAGATCCTGGTCCCGCCCGAGCGCCCGAAGGACGGCAACCTGATCGCCACCCTCCACGGCAAGGACGCCAGGCTCAAACCCCTGCTGCTGCTGGCCCATATCGACGTCGTCGAGGCCAACCGCGCCGACTGGGAGCGCGACCCCTTCACCCTCGTCGAGGAAGGCGACTATTTCTACGCCCGCGGGGCCAGCGACGACAAAGCCATGGCCGCCATCTTCACCGACAGCATGGTCCGCTATCGGGAGGCGAACTACAAACCCCGCCGCGACATCAAGCTGGCCCTGACCTGCGGCGAGGAGACCGCCGACACCTTCAACGGCGTCGACTTCCTGCTGAAGACCCACCCCACGGCGCTGGCCGCCGGCATGGCCCTCAACGAAGGGGCCGGCGGCCGGCTGGACGCCAACGGCAAGCCCCTCTACCTCGGCATCCAGGCCGGCGAGAAGATCTACCAGGACTACACGCTGGAGATCACCAACCCCGGCGGCCACTCCAGCCGCCCGTTCAAGGACAACGCCATCGTGCGGCTGTCCAGGGCCCTGGCCAACATCGGCGACCATGACTTCCCCGTCGCCCTCAACGACTCCGTCCGCCTGAACTTCGCCGGCTCGGCGAAGCTCGAAAGCCCGGAGGTCGCCGCCGCCCTGAACGCCCTGCTGAAGGACCCGGCCGACGCCGCCGCCGCCGAGCTGGTGGCCAGGGATCGCGGCCGCAACAGCATGATGCGCACCACCTGCGTGCCGACCATGGTCACCGCCGGCCACGCCCCCAACGCCCTGCCGCAGCGCGCAAAAGCCAACGTCAACTGCCGCATCCTGCCGGGCAATGATCCGCGCCAGGTGCTGAAGGACCTGGAACGCATCGCCGGCGACCCGGGGATCAGGATCGTGCTGGCCGCCGAGCCCAGCGCCATCGCCGTCACCCCGCCGCTGAACGAGGCGGTGCTGGGCCCGGCCCGCAAGGTCGCCGCCAAGATCTGGCCCGGCGTGCCGATCATCCCGACCATGACCACCGGCGCCACCGACGGCCGCTACACCACCGCCGCCGGCATCCCCACCTATGGCCTCAGCGGCCTGTTCGGCGACCCCGACGGCGGCGGCACGCACGGGCTGAACGAGCGCATCCGGGTCAAGAGCCTCTACGACGGCCGCGCCTTCCTGCACGAGGTCGTGCAGCTCTACGCGGACCAGAAGTAGCTACTCTCCCTTCCCCCTCGAGGGGGGAAGGGTCGGGGATGGGGGTGCTCGCACCGGCCCATAAGCGCAGGCCAAACAGGGCGCCGACGCCTCAAGCGGGCTGCCGCAGCCATCGAGCG
>SDZP01000574.1 GCA_004144935.1 Caulobacteraceae bacterium
CCCTGGTCCCGGCCGCCGACGCCCTGGCCTTTCCGCCCCCGCCGGCCCCGGTCGAGGCGCTGCCCGAGCAGCCGGAAAGCTATACGCCCTACCCGATGACGCCGGTGCTGGCGGTGGGCAACGGCGACCGCGCCTTCATCCTGACCCCGGCGCCCGAGCATGAGGTGGCGGTCGCCTCTGACGCCTCCGACCCCTTCCGTTTCGAGGCCGCCAACGAGTCCGAGCCCGGCCTGTTCGACATCTCCAGCCAGCCCTTCGAGCCGGAAGCGACCCCGGTCCGCAGCCAGGGGCTGATGAACGAGGACCACATCCGCCGCCTGGTCGAGGAGGACGAGCGTACGCTGGCCGCCAACTTCGACCCGGCCTTCGACGCCACCCCGCTGGAACAGCCGCGCATCGTCGGCCTGCCCTGGCTGGGCGGGGCGGTGGCGGGCCTGGTCGTCTGCGGCGGCGGCATCGCCTGGGGCCTGGTCGACGGCACCGGCGACGCCGGCGTCAAGGTGGCGGCCTGGTCGATGGCCCTGGGCGGCGGCGGCGTGCTGCTATTCTCGGCCTGGCGCTGGCTGTCGGTCTTTGGACTGCCGATCGACGACGAGGACGAGGCTCTACCGAGCGAGAATACCCCGGCCGAGTAATGGCCGGGGAGGGGGCAGTAAAGCGTAGCCTGGCGTAAGCGCCCCGTGGGTCTGTCCGACCCGCGGGGCGTCTGCTATTTCGGGCCCCATGACCCATTCCCCCCAGATGGACTTCGCCCTCGGCGAGACCGCCGACGCGATCCGCGAGACCACCGCCCGTTTCGCCGCCGACCGTATCGCGCCTATGGCCGCGCAGATCGACGCCGACAACCACTTCCCCCGCGAGCTCTGGCCGGAGATGGGCGAGCTTGGCCTGCACGGCATCACCGTCGAGGAGGAGTTCGGCGGCCTTGGCCTGGGCTACCTCGAGCACGTCATCGCCATGGAGGAGGTGTCTCGCGCCTCGGCCAGCATCGGCCTGTCGTACGGCGCGCACTCCAACCTCTGCATCAACCAGATCCGCCGCTGGGCCACCCCGGAACAGAAGCGCCGCTACCTGCCCAAGCTGATCAGCGGCGAGCATGTCGGCTCCCTGGCGATGAGCGAGGCCGGTTCCGGCTCCGACGTGGTCTCCATGAAGCTGCGCGCCGAGCCGCGCGGCGACCGCTACGTCCTGAACGGCACGAAATTCTGGATCACCAACGCCCCCCACGCCGACACCCTCGTCGTCTACGCCAAGACCGATCCGGAGGGCGCCAGCCGCGGCATCACCGCCTTCCTGATCGAGAAGGGCATGAGGGGCTTCAGCGTCTCGAAGAAGCTGGACAAGATGGGCATGCGCGGCTCGGACACCGCCGAGCTGGTGTTCGAGGACTGCGAAGTCCCGGAAGAGAACATCATGGGCCCGCTGAACGGCGGCGTCGGCGTGCTGATGAGCGGCCTCGACTACGAGCGCGCCGTGCTGTCGGCCGGACCGCTGGGCATCATGCAGGCCTGCCTCGACGTCGTCCTGCCCTACGTCCGCGACCGCAAGCAGTTCGGCAAGGCCATCGGCAGCTTCCAGCTGATGCAGGGCAAGGTCGCCGACATGTATGTCGCCCTGAAC
>SDZP01000575.1 GCA_004144935.1 Caulobacteraceae bacterium
CCTTTGATCCGCACCACATGGCTGACGCCGCCGATGCCTTCTGTGCAGCGGGCGAAGCGGCCGAGCAGATCGACCGGCGCGCCGCGAAACACCGCCTGGCCCCTCGAGACCAGGAAGGCGGCCAGCGGGTCGTCGGCGGCTTCGACGCTGGTGGCGACGACGATGCGCGACAGGGTGCGGGCGGCGCGCAACCGCTCGATCTGGCGCAGGATCATCGGCTGGCCGGCCAGGGCGGCGAGGGCCTTGCCCGGCATGCGGCGGCTGGCCATGCGGGCCTGCAGGATGGCGAGGATCATGGGCGTTTGCTCCTTCTGAGCGGTGCGCCAGGCTCTTCTTCGCTTGCTTAAGCGGCGGCCCAGCTGCTCCCGGAATCGAGGGCGATCGGATCATCGAGCGCCATGTCGTCCCAATTGAGATCGGGCGGCGGACTGGCGGCCGCGGCGATGATGGCCGACAGCTCGGCGGCGGTGGTCGGGCTGACCAGCACGGCGGTGGCCTCGGGGCGCGAGAGGGCGAACCCGAGCGCCGCCTGCAGCGGATCGCTGCGGCCCTCGGCGATCATCCGGCGCACGCGGGACAGGCGGCCGGCGGCCCCCTTGAGCGTGGCGGGCACCCGGTCGGGCGGCAGGAAGAGTAGGCCGTTCAGGAAGACCGACCGCAGCTGCACCTCGATGCCCATGGCGGCGATGCGAGCCAGCGAGCCATCGGCCAGCAGCCTCTGGTCGAGCAGGGAGGCGGGGGCCTGGACCAGGTCCGGCTTGAAGCGTCGGGCGACGCCGCAGGGGTCGTCGGAGGCATGCACCGAGATGCCGATGCGGGCGAACAGGCCCTCGGCCTTCAGCGCCTGCAGACGGTCCCACAGCGCCATGCCATGCGGGCCGAACAGCTCGCCGACCGACGGCACGACGATGGCGTCGGCGCGTTCGACGGCCATGCGGCGCAGGGAGGCGCGGGCCTCGGCCTCGACGAAGTCCGGGCCCCGGTCGGCGCGGGCGGTGCTCAAGGTCAGCCGGAAGGAGGAGGGGCGCGGGATCAGGTCGCCGAGAACCTGTTCGGCGCGGCCGTAGACGCCGGATACGTCCAGCACCGACAGCTGGCCGCGGGCGGCGATGTTCAGGATGTCGCGCGCTTCCACCTCGGGCGGACGCGAACGCGGGCTCAGGTTTCCGCCCAGCCCGAACTGGGCGGCGCTGAGACCGAGCTTGGACAGGGGGAAACTCATGCGCGTCCTTCTGGAGCGGCCGAATACTGGGAAGTCGGATAGAGCGGGTCGTAGACCGGCCGGGGCCGGGCGAAGATTTCGGCCAGGTTGCGGGCCATCATGGCCGGCAGCACGGCGGCGTAGGCGCCGATCAGGGCGGCGGTCTCGACCTCGCCATGGGCGGCGCTGAGGGCGTGGGGACCGACGACGATCAGGCCCCGGCTGGTCATCTCGCGCATCCACAGGCCCTCCAGGATCGGGGCGGCGAACAGCGGCGTGGGCAGGGTCGGGTCGCCGGCCAGGGTGAAGACGCGGCTGGCCCCGGCCCGCTTGATCAGCAGTTCGACCTCGGTCTGGATCTCGGCCCCCAGCACCTGCAGGTGCTGGGGGCCGAGATCCAGACCGAGGTCGAACT
>SDZP01000576.1 GCA_004144935.1 Caulobacteraceae bacterium
GTACAGGGCGGCCCGGCCCAGGCGGTGGGCCCGGCAGCCGCCGACCCCTTCCTGCGCAGTTCTGGCCTGTTCGAGATTCTCAGCGGCAACTACGAGGCATTGAAACGCTACTACACCATCAGCGGCGGCCCGGCCGCCCCCGGAGGGGCGTGGAAGCTGGCCCTCAAACCCAAGGACGCCAACCTGGGGCGGTTTCTGACCGGTATCGAGATCGCCGGCTGCGGACGAGCCGAGGCGGTGACCATTCGACAGGCCAATGGCGACACCATCGCCATCCAGATGGGCGCAGTGCGCAAGGGGTGATCTGACGTGTCGGGGGGCCGCAAGGGACTGTTGTGGAGCTATCTGATCGCCTGCCTTCTGGCGGCGGCGTTCATCGCGTTCCGTCTGCTGGGCGGTGGCGCGCTCGACACCGACATCCAATCCCTGCTGCCCGCCAAGGCGCTCAAACCGCCGATCCGCGAAGCCATGGTCCAGGCCGGGGCCGCCGCCTCCAGCCGGGTGGCGATGCTGGTCTCGGCCCCGACGCCGGAGAAAGCGGAAGCGGCGGCCAATGACTTGGCCAAACGATTGAAGGACAGCGGCGCCTTCGTCGACGCCGCTGTAGACGGCGAACAGACCGCTCGATGGTTGTTCGCCAACCGAAACCAGTTGCGCTGTGAGCCGACCCCCGCCGGGTTCGATCCAGAACGCGCCGTGCAATCCTCGCTGGTCCAGCTCTATTCGCCCGTGGCCCCGGTCAGCGGAGAGATGCTGCTACGCGATCCCTTCCTGCTGACCCTGCGTCTGACCGGCTGCCTGTTGCCGACCACCGGCTTCGGCACGGCGAGCGAGGATGGTTCGGTGTTGATTACGGGCCGCCTGACCGGCTCGGCCTTCAAGCTCGACACCCAGGCCAGCTTCACCGAAGTGGTCGAGGCCTGGACGCAGGCTCACAAGGCCGACGGCGTGACGATCGCCCGGGCGGGCGCCGCCTTCCATGCCGAGGACGGGGCCCGCCATGCCAAGAAGGATATCTCCACAGTCGGCGTAGCCTCGACGCTTGGCATCATCCTCCTGCTGCTGGTTGTCTTCCGCCGGTTCCGGGCCCTGCCGATCACCCTGCTCGTGGTCGGAGCCGGCTATCTCGGCTCGCTGGTGGCAGTGTTCGCTGTCTTCCAGACCGTCCACATGCTGACCTTCGTGTTCGGCTCGGCCTTCGTCGGGGTCACGGCCGACTACGCCATCTACTATCTGGCGACCGGGCCGATGAGCCGCTGGCAGTCCAGCGATGAGCGCCTGAAGATGATCTTTCGGCCGGTCACAGTCTGCATGGTCACCAGCGCCATGGGCTTTGGCTGCCTGGCGCTGTTTGGCGTGCCGATCTTCAGCCAGATGGCGGTGTTCGCGGTCGGCGGCCTGCTCAGCGCCTGGGCCTGCGCCTTCCTGATCGTGCCGCTCCTGGACCGGACCGTGCCGGAAGCCAAGGCCGGGCGCTTCGCCGGCCTCTGGACCAGCCTGGAAGCGGCGCGCGGCCGCCTGTCCTGGAACGGCTGGACTCTCGGCGCCTTCGTGCTGGTCTTCGTCGCCGGGGCGGCCTGGGCCGTCACCCACTTCTCGACGCTGGACGATG
>SDZP01000577.1 GCA_004144935.1 Caulobacteraceae bacterium
TCGCAGGCCACGGGCGACGAGATGCTGCACATCCTCGACGTGCTGCACGAGGGCCCCGCCGCCCACACCGGCGGCCTTCACCCGTTCGATCCCTGGGTCTGAGGCCCGGACGCACCGATCAATGCGTAACGGCGCCGCGGGGATCCCGCGGCGCCGTTTTACTTTGGGGAGCCGCGCAGAGACGTCAGACCGCATGAATCCACGGTGTCGTCAGCGTCTTGTTTGCATTGCGGCGTCGCGGGGACGCCAAGGTCGACCAGACTGGTGACGCCATGATCCTGGGTCCCGCGCTGGACGATGCCGCGACGTCGTCGAGGTCAGGGTCGACGCTGCTCCTGGCGCCTCTGCCACGCCGACAGGCCGGCCCCTGTCGGCCTCTCCGTCGCGTCCCATGGCATGCCGGAGAGTCGCGCTCCGCAGCGCCACGCCGATGAGCGGTTCGGGACGAACGCGGGCGACCCGGGCGGAGCGCCGCACCGGCATCAGCGCGAAGCGTCGGACGTCGACCGGCGGGGCCTTCTCGCCGCCGGGACAGAGGTGGACGACATCCCGCCGCCCGGGCTCCCTAGTCGCGTTGATCGTTCGCCTCGATATCCGCCATCATCCGCACGGCGTCGATGAGCTTCAGCTGTTCCGCCACGAGACCTGTCACCACCGCCCCGTCCGCGTCGGTGCAAAGGACGCGAAAGGGTCCGGCGTCCCAGAACCCGGTCGCCCCGTCGCGCAGGATCTCGCCCATGACCCGCAGCGTGTGCCGCCGGGCCGCCGCCGCATCCACCAAGTCTTCCCCCTCCACGTCCCGGAACAGGCGGCCGTGCAGGGTGTGAAAGTGGTAGTGCGGCATGTGGCCCCCGGGGCGGATGCGATTATTCGATGAGCGTGGTCGTCCGGCCGGCGCCCGGGCCCGCGCCCAGATCGGCGCCGGTGACCGGATTGCTGTCGGGATCCGACGCCGTCCGCACTGCAAAGGCGTTGACCGAGGCCTCGTCGGCCGGGTCGAGCTTGACCGACGCCGTGCCATCGCCGCCATCGACGGCGGCCTGGTCGTCCTCGTCGTCGACATAGTCCCATTGGTCGCCTTCGTTCCAGGGGCCCCGCTCGTTCCCCTCGCCCTGCGACAGGTCATAGTATTTGTCGCTGAACGCGGGCAGGCCGCCGATCTTGCCGGCCGGGAAGTTGGGCTCGATGGCGTAAAGGGCCTTCTCGAACGACTTCTGGTGCGCGATCTCGCGCGTCATCAGGAACATCAGCGCGTCCTTGATCCCGGGATCGTCCGTGACGTTGATCAGGCGCTCGTAGACGATCTTGGCGCGCGACTCGGCGGCGATGTTGGAGCGCAGGTCGCAGACCGGATCGCCGATGGAGTCGATATAGGCCGCCGTCCAGGGCAGGCCCGCCGAGTTCACCAAGGCCGGGGCCCCGCCGTAGAGGATGGAGGTGGTGTGGCTCTCGCCCCGGTCGTTCAGGGACAGGTAGAGGTCCGCTTCCTCAAGCGCCGCCTCGGCCATCTGGCCCTTGGCGCCGCGGTTCAGCATGGCGACGATGGAGCCGATGACCTCCAGGTGGCTCAACTCCTCGGTGGCGATGTCGAGCAGCATGTCCTTGCGGCC
>SDZP01000578.1 GCA_004144935.1 Caulobacteraceae bacterium
CATAAACGATGAGGCTGGTCTCGATCGCACGGTAGAGCAGCACGGCCTCGCCGAGCGCATCAAACGCGGCGCGCGACGTCTGCCGGTCGACGGCGATGCGGAGGCGTTCCTCGATCGCCTCGCCGCCGAGGGCCAGTGCAAGCTTGGCCATTTCCCCGCCCCTCGCTGGACCAGGGAATACCCTAATGCGTAGTCCGCCCAAGCGGATGTACGTATGACTACTGACAAGAGCCGGAGAGGCGCCCGATGACGACCCATGACAATACCTTCAACGCCGACGGCGCGCTGATCGTCGGCGCGGGCCTCGCCGGGCTGTTCTGCGCGCTGAAGCTGGCGCCGCGTCCCGTAACGGTGATTTCGCCCAAGCCGCTGGGTTTCGGCGCCTCCTCGGCCTGGGCCCAGGGCGGTGTCGCGGCCGCCATCGGCGACGGCGACACCGCCCACGCCCACGCCGTGGATACCGAAATCGCCGGCGCCGGCATCGTCGACGAGGAGGTCGCCGAGTCCGTGACCGCCGAGGCCAAAGCCCGCATCGAGGATCTGGCGCGTTGGGGCACCCCCTTCGACCGCGATGCCGATGGCCACTTCCAGCTCGGCCGCGAAGCCGCCCATTCGATGAACCGGATCGTCCGCGTCGAGGGCGACCGCGCCGGTTACGCCATCATGCAGGCGATGATCGCCGAGGTACGCCGGACGCCCTCGATCCGCATCGTCGAGGGCCTGACCGTGGTCGACCTGGCGCGGGCCGATGGCCGGGTCATCGGCGTCTTCGCCCGCAAGCTCGGCGACCGCTACGGCGAGCCGGTATTCATCCGCGCCCGCGCCACGGTGCTCGCGGCGGGCGGGCTCGGCGGGCTCTATGCCGTCACCACCAACCCGCCCGGCGTCCGTGGTCACGCCATGGGCATGGCGCCGGCCCCGAATTCGTGCAGTTCCACCCCACCGCCATCGCCACCGGCGCCGATCCGGCTCCGCTGGCGACCGAAGCGCTGCGCGGCGAAGGCGCCATCCTCGTCAACGACCTTGGCGAACGCTTCATGCCGGCCATCCACAAGGATGCCGAACTGGCGCCGCGCGATATCGTTGCCCGTGCCAATTTCCGGCAGATCCAGGCCGGCCGGAAGGTGTTCCTCGATACCCGCGAGGCGCTCGGCGCCCGCATCCTCACCGCCTTCCCGACGGTGGCGAAATACTGTGCCGATGCCGGCATCGATCCGGTCAGGGACCCGATCCCGGTGACCCCGGCGGCGCACTACCACATGGGCGGCGTCAAGGTGGACGCGACCGGCCGCGCCTCGCTGCCCGGCCTCTGGGTCTGCGGCGAGGCCAGTTGTACGGGGCTGCACGGGGCCAACCGGCTCGCCTCCAACTCGCTGCTCGAAGCGATCGTTTACGGCGCCCGCATCGCCGCCGACATTTCCGGGCTCGAGCCGGTGCGCGCCAATTTGGCGCCGTTCTCCGGCATCGTCTGGAACCAGGAGGAAGGCGACGCCGCCGAGGAACAGCTCCGCAACCTCGAGGCGGTGCAGGACCTGCGCGGGGTGATGACCGACCTCGTCGGCGTCGCCTTCCTCCTGGTTCCAGACGATGCCGGAGAACGGCGCCAAAT
>SDZP01000579.1 GCA_004144935.1 Caulobacteraceae bacterium
CCGCTGGCGCTGGTGCTGGGGCTCGCGGCGCTCGCCTGGTTCGCCTTCTTCCAGAGCTGGCACCGGCTGATCGGTCCGGCGCTGCTGCTGCCGGCGGTGCTGCTCCTTGCCCTGGACCGGCGGCCCGACGTGCTGGTCGCCGACACCACCCGGGCGGTGGCGGTAAGGGGCGCCGACGGGCTCGGGCTGATCGACGGCAAGGCCGGGAGCTTTGCCGTGGAGGTGTGGAGCGAAACCTATGGCGAGGCGATCGGCCAGGGCGCGGCCCGCTGCGATGCGGTGGGCTGTATCGCCGAGAGCCCGCGCGGCTTTACCCTGGCGCTGATCGCGGATCCCGCCGGGTTCTACGAGGACTGCCCCCGGGTCGACCTGGTGGTGACCCGGCGCGCGGCGCCGAAGACCTGCGGCGCGCCGGTGCTGATCGATGCCGATGCGCTCGCTGCCGGCGGCGTGCACTGGCTGCGCTGGACCGGCGAGAGGTTCGAGGTGCGCGCCGCCAAGACCGGCCCCGGCCGACCCTGGCGCGTTGCCCCCTAAAGCGCGATGAAGGGCTCGGTGAGGCCGGCGACGTCGACCTTGATGGAAAAGACGCTGCCGGCGGTCGGCTGGGCCTCTGCCTCGGCCGGCGTCATGCCTTCGCGCGCGGTCGTGAGATAGAGCGTCTTCATGTCGGCGCCGCCGAAAGCGGGGCAGGAGACGCGGGTGACGCCCGGCACCTCGATGATGCGGTCGATCTGGCCGTCGGGCGTGAAGCGGATGACGCAGCTGCCGCCCCAGCGGGCGTTCCAGAGATAGCCTTCGGAGTCGACCACCGAGCCGTCGGCGCCGCCCGGGGCTTCGCCGTCAAAGAACGTCGTCCACTCGCCATTGGGCAGGCCCGTGGCCGGGTCGAGGGTCACGGTCTGGATGACGCGTCCGCTATCGGTGAAATAGGCGCGGGTGCCGTCGGGCGAGAAGCAGATCGAGTTGGGGATGCCGACGCCGCTGAGGATGGTGGTCAGCGTGCCCGCCTTCCACTGGTAGACGGCGCCGGTCCTGGGATTGCCGCCGTGCCGGCCCATGGTGCCGATCCAGAAGCCGCCGGAGCGATCCATGCGGCTGTCATTGCTGCGGTTGCCCGGAACATCGGCCTCGAGGTCGCCGACGATCTCGCTGCTGTCGATATCGAAGTGGTAGCGCAGCAGATGCCCCGACTGCACCACCGCGAGAGTGTTCGCATCGACAACGGCCGCGGCAGACGCCAGGTCCTTGAAGGTGATGCGGTCGACCAGGTGCCCGTCCTCGGTAGCGCTGAGCAGCGTCTGGTTGAGGATGTCGAACCAGAACAGCCGCTTGACCAGCGGGTTCCAGAACGGGCCTTCGCCCAGTTCGCACCGGCTGTCGACAAAGAGTTGGGCCTGCTGGTTCATGTGTTTCCTCGATCATAGGCCGCAACGGCCGTCCTGGCCCGGTCGGCGACGTCACTGACGGACATGCCGGGCTTGTAGATGTAGGTGCCGAGGCCGAAGCCGGCGCAACCGGCGGCAAAGTACTCGGCGAAATTGTCGGGGTTGGCGCCGCCGACGGCGTAGAGCGGCACGTCGGGCGGCAGCACCGCCTTCATGGCCC
>SDZP01000580.1 GCA_004144935.1 Caulobacteraceae bacterium
CGCCCAGGGCTGTGGTCGTGGTGCGGATGGACATGGAGACTCCCGGAGCGATGCGGGGAGCGTATGGGGCGGGCCCAGGCTCGGCAACCTCCGTTTCCTTCTCCCCTTGGGGGAGAAGGAAACGACTTCAGCCGCCCTTCAGCAGGCGCCGGCGGTTGGCCCGCACCTTGCGGCGGTACATGGCCACGGCCCTGGACGGCGCGCCGGCGTGGGCGCCGGTGAGGGCCGCGGTGACCAACTGGGCCTGCAGGTCGAAGGCGGCGGAGACCTTCTCGCTGATCATCCGGCCGGCCTCCAGGTCGGCGGCCGGGCCGCCGGCGGCGGCCTTCAGCAGGCGCAGGCCGATGACGGTGTTGGCCTCCATGGCCAGCTGCATCGTATCGAAGCCCAGGGTCAGCCAGGGCCAGGCGCGGGCGCGGCTCACCGCTTCAGCTCGAGGACGTCCAGCTTCGACTCCTGTTTCGGCCAGGGCAGCGCCAGGCGCCAGCGGTTGGTCCCGATGCGCTCGAAGACCCCGACCTGGTCGCGCTCGGGCATCTGGCCATAGGTCGGGAAGCCCTTCTCGTCGGCGCCCCAGGCCTGGGCGCCGATGAAGACCAGGCGGTTCTGGCCCGAGCCGTCGGGATAGAGCAGGCCGCGCAGGCGCTGGCTGCCGGTGGTCTTGGTGAGGATCAGGTCGCCGCCGGGGGTCAACTCGATGCTGCATTTGAACCAGGGATAGTCGACGTAGGCCAGGCCCTTGCCGTCCATCGAGCCGAGCTTGATCGTGCGGCAGCGGTAGATCCCGGGACCCGGCTGAAGATTGCCGGCCAGGGCCGCCTTGGGCACCAGCAGCATGCCGTGGGTGTCGATCATCGCGCCGTAGTCGACGTTGGCCTCGTTCAGGGCGGCGCCCCAGGCGCCGTAGAGGCGGGCGATGCGGTCCTGGTCTTCGGCGCCTGCGACCTTGCGCCATTGATCCGTACCGTCCTGCTCGCCGGGCGCGGGGCTCGCCGGTCCCGCCTCGGTGACCGCGTCGACGGCGGCGCCGGCCGAGGCGATGGCGGCGTCGGCGGGGCTGGCCTTGGCCTCGGGGGGAGGCGGTCCGGCGGTTTCCTCGGCCTTGCGGTCGCAGGCGGCCAGGGCGAGGGCCAGGGCGGCCAGGGACGACAGGAGAAGGGCGGGGCGCATCATGGGCTAACGGTGAAGCGCGCCGCCGGTTTCGTCAAAGCCGCTCGCCTCCTAGACGCGGTCGCGGAAGGGATCGGCCGGGAAAACGCCCAGGATCTCGATGCGGTCGGTGAAGAAGGCCAGTTCCTCCAGCGCCAGGGCCAGGCCGCGGTCCTCGGGCCGGCCGTCGACCTCGGCGTAGAAGAAGGTGGCCGTGAAGGCGCCGCCCTCCATGTAGCTTTCCAGCTTGGTCATGTTGACGCTGTTGGTCGCGAAGCCGCCCATCGCCTTGTAGAGGGCGGCCGGCAGGTTCTTCACCCGGAAGCAGAAGGACGTGATGCAGCGCTGGGTGAAGGCCGGGGCCGGCGGGGTCCTGTCGGCGGTCATCACCAGGAAGCGGGTGGTGTTGTGGCGCTCGTCCTCGATGTCCTTCGCCAGGATGTCGAGGCCGTAGATC
>SDZP01000581.1 GCA_004144935.1 Caulobacteraceae bacterium
GGTTGAAGCGGCGCCATTGTAGGCCGCGGCGTAGCCCGACCTGTAGGCGGACCCGCAGCGATTGTAGGTCGAAATGTTTCCCTGGCGGCCTACACGCCCGGCCCTGGTCTGGCGGTCCGCAAGAAAGGGCCAACTGGACCGATGAATATGTCTAGACATATTCAATCGAGGCCCGAGCCACGGGCGTTATGGGTCGGTTTCCGGCCAGATACGGGCAGGATTTCCCGGCCGGACGACGCTGCCGGTTTCCCCCAGGGCGTTTGGCGACTATCTGTCCGGCCATGACGCACAAACCCATTCATGTGATCGGCGGCGGCCTGGCCGGGTCGGAGGCTGCCTGGCAGATCGCCCAGGCCGGCGTGCCGGTGGTCCTGCACGAGATGCGCCCGGTGCGCGGCACCGACGCCCACCACACCGACGGCCTGGCCGAACTGGTCTGCTCCAACAGCTTCCGCTCGGACGACTGGCGGTTCAACGCCGTCGGCCTGCTGCATGCCGAGATGCGCCGCTGCGATAGCATCATCATGGCCTGTGGCGACGCCCACCAGGTGCCCGCCGGCGGGGCCCTGGCGGTCGACCGCGACGGCTTCTCGGCGGCGGTGACGGGCAGGCTGGAGGCCCATCCGCTGGTCACCATCGCCCGCGAGGAGGTCGCCGGCCTGCCGCCGGCCGACTGGGACAGCGTCATCGTCGCCACCGGCCCCCTCACCTCCCCCGCCCTGGCGCAGGCGATCCTGGAGCTGACCGGCGAGGACTCCTTGAGCTTCTTCGACGCCATCGCCCCCATCGTCCACCTCGAGTCCATCGACATGGACGTCGCCTGGCGCCAGTCGCGCTACGACAAGGAAGGCCCCGGCGGCGACGCGGCCGCCTACATCAACTGCCCGATGACCAGGGACGAGTACGAGGCCTTCATCGACGCCCTGCTGGACGGGCCCAAGGCCGAGTTCAAGGACTGGGAGCACGTCCCCTATTTCGACGGCTGCCTGCCGATCGAGGTGATGGCCGAGCGCGGCCGCGAGACCCTGCGCCACGGGCCGATGAAGCCGGTCGGGCTGACCAATCCTCGCGACCCGCTGGTCAAGGCTCATGCCATCGTCCAGCTGCGGCAGGACAATGCGCTGGGCACCCTGTGGAACATGGTCGGCTTCCAGACCAAGCTGAAGCACGGGGCGCAGGCCGACGTGTTCCGGATGATCCCGGGGCTGAAGGAGGCCCAGTTCGCCCGCCTCGGCGGCCTGCACCGCAACACCTTCCTCAACAGCCCGCGCCTGCTGGACGACCAGCTGCGGCTGAAGGCGGATCGGCGCCTGCGGTTCGCCGGCCAGGTGACCGGGGTCGAGGGCTACGTCGAAAGCGCCGCCATCGGCCTGCTGACCGGCCGTCTGGCCGCCGCCGAGCGGCTGGGGGCGCCGATCGAGACGCCGCCAGCGACGACGGCGCTGGGCGCCCTGGCGGCCCATATCACCGGCGGTCACATGATCGACGGCAAGGGCAGCTTCCAGCCGATGAACATCAACTACGGCCTGCTGCCGCCGATGGAGGCGCCGAAGAAGGACGCCTCCGGCGAGAAGATCCCGATGAAGGAGCGCGGCCGGG
>SDZP01000582.1 GCA_004144935.1 Caulobacteraceae bacterium
ACGTCGGCCCGCACGGCCTCGCCCAGGCCTTCCAGATCGGCGGCCGTGGCGTCCTCAGCGTTGATCATGAAGTTGCTGTGCAGCTCCGAGAACTTCGCCCCGCCGTGCAGCTTGCCGCGATCCATCACCCGGCAGGTCGCCGTCGCCTTGGCGACCAGCACGCCGCCTGCGTCCCACAGCGTCCCTTCCAGAAAGCCGATGCTCTTGCCCATCTGAACGACCTGGCCTTCGCCGACGAACCGCCCCGGCTTTGCCGGGGCCAGGAACGACACAGCCATGTCGATGGTCGGGCTGAACTGCCGGCCGTGGCTGTGGATGAAAGCGGCCGGGCCCATGACGTCGTCCAGCATGGCGGCCAGGAAGCCGCCCTGGATATAACCGGCCGGGTTACGAAACTCGGGCTGGCCTTCGAAGGCGATCCTGACCCAGCCCCGGGCCGGATCGGCGTCGAGGATCTCCCAGCCGAGCAGCTCGGCGCAGGGCGGACGGGGCAGGTTGTCGAGGGCGTGGGGCGGCATGGCGGGTCTCCCGTGATCGTCCGGCGCAGCCTCGCACAGCCCTGCCGCCACCCCGTGGCAGCAACTGCACGCACCCTTCACTTGACTTGACGCCCCGCCTGTCGCACCCGGCCAGCATGAAGAAACGCCTCATCGCCCTCGCGGCCGGTTTCGCCCTTCTCGCCAACGCGGCGCTCGCTCAGACCAGTCTGGCGCCGGTCAAGCGACAACCCACCTACGAGACCGCCGCCGCCCTGCGCGACAGGGCGCTGAGCGACACGACCGCCTGGGACCTGACCGCCGACCTGACCACCAGCGTCGGTCCGCGCCCGGTAGGCTCGCCGGCCATGGCCCGCGCCAAGGACTGGGCAGTGAAGACCTTCGAGACCCTCGGCTTCAGCAACATCAAGGTCGAGGAATTCGCCAAGCCGAGCTGGACCCGAGGGGCCGAGTCGGCCTCGGTCGTCCTGCCCTACGACTGGCAGCTCGCCATGATCGGTCTCGGCGGCTCGGTCCCGACCCCGCCCAAGGGCATCGAGGCCGAGATCGTCGTCTTTTCCGCCTACGCCGACCTGCTGGCCGCGCCGCAAGGATCGCTGAAGGGCAAGATCGCCGTGGTCACCGCCCCGATGACCCGCACCCTCGACGGCTCGGGCTATGGCACGGCCGGCATCGCCCGCCGGGCCGGTCCGTCGGAAGCGGCCAAACGCGGCGCGGTCGCCTATCTGGTCCGCTCCATTTCCACCTCCGACCTGCGCAGCCCGCACACGGGCGGCACCACCTACGCCGACGACGCGCCCAAGATCCCGGCTGCCGCCATCGGCGTGCCGGACGCCGAGCTGCTGGAGCGGCTGGCGGCCAAGGGGCCGGTCAGGATCAAGCTGAACATGGCCTCCAGCGTCGACGAGAAGGACGTGGCCTGGAACATCTCAGGCGACATCGTCGGCTCTTCGAAGCCCGACGAGGTGCTGGTCATCGGCGGCCACCTGGACAGCTGGGATGTCGGCACCGGCGCGATCGACGACGCCTCCGGCGTGGCCATCACCACCGCCGCCGCCAAGCTGATCGGCGACCTGCCGCGCCATCCGGCCCGCAC
>SDZP01000583.1 GCA_004144935.1 Caulobacteraceae bacterium
TGTCAGACGACCGCCATTCGCGGGTCGGCGGCGGCGGGCTGCACCTGGCCGGCAAGCTGAAACCCGATGACTGGCAGGGCCGGGAGGGGGTCGAACTGGAGATCGAGGACGCCGCCGACCCGCGAATGGCGGTCGTCTGACATTTCTCATCCGGGCGGGGTTGCGCCCCCCGGCTGGGTTGGCTATATCGCCGCTTCCTCGCCGCGCGCCCTTCGTCTATCGGTTAGGACCCCAGATTTTCAATCTGGTAAGAGGGGTTCGACTCCCCTAGGGCGTGCCACGAGGTCTTTCCCGCTACCGGTATCAGGTTGCCCGTTTTGGGTGCGACGGACTGTCGCGATTCGGTCTGATGGGACCCGTCACGCGCTATTCTGCGATTGACGGCTCACCCCACAGGAGAACAATGTTATTCCTGAGGCGCTTACCGGCCTGTTTCCGGTAGGTGGGGGAGAGTGATGTCGAGTCTGGATATGCATATCGAAGATTCTCACGAAGACGCCGTGAGGATCAGTGGCCGGATCAAATGGTTCGATCTGGGCAAGGGCTATGGATTTATCGTGCCCGACGATCCTGACGTCACCGAACTGCGGGACGTGCTCCTGCACGTGACTTCCCTGCGTAATCTCGGCCGCGATTCTGTCCTTGAGGGATCTTTGATCGTCTGCGACGCGGTCAAGCGGCCCAAGGGCTGGCAGGTGACCGATATCGTCGAACTGGACGAAAGCGCGGCCCCGGCTCCGGCCGAGCGCCCCCGCCGGATCGAGGAGCCCCGCCGCGACGGCCGGCTGGGCGCCAGGGAGTCCCGCCAGCGCGCCACCCTCGTGGTCGGCGACGGGCCGCTGGAGCGCTGCAGCGTCAAATGGTTCAACCGCACCAAGGGCTACGGATTCGTGGTGCGCGACAGCGAGCCGGGGGATATCTTCGTCCACATCGAGACCCTGCGGCGCAGCGGCCTCGAAGACCTGCAGCCCGGGGACGCCGTCATGGTGCGGTTCGCCGAAGGGCCCAAGGGTCTGGTCGTGGCGCAGATCGAGGCCTCCTGAGCCTCGAAGGTTCGGAGTACCGGTTGACCCCAGCGTATCACACAGGCCGCGCCCTGTTCCTGGCGGCGGCCCTGGCCGCTTCCGGCCTTTCCCCACTTGGCTTGGCGGCCTGCAAGGGGCCGCAGGCCAAGGCCGAGACCCTGATCTCGCCGCTGGAGCCGCTGACCGTCACCACGGCCACCGGGACCCACAGCTTCCAGGTCGAGATCGCCGACGACGAGACCGAGCGCCGCAACGGCCTGATGTGGCGCGAAAGCCTGGCCCCCGACCGCGGCATGCTGTTCGACTTCAAGGCCGAGGCCCCGCGGGCCTTCTGGATGAAGAACACCCTGATCCCGCTGGACATCATCTATATCGCCGCCGACGGGACGGTGGTGTCGATCGCCGCCATGGCCATGCCGAAGTCCGAGGACTCGCTGCCCTCCAGCGGCGCGGCTCTGGGCGTGCTGGAGATCGCCGGCGGCCGGGCGGGCGAGCTGGGCATCAAGCCG
Organism: Caulobacteraceae bacterium; assembly: GCA_004144935.1. Lineage (GTDB taxonomy): Bacteria > Pseudomonadota > Alphaproteobacteria > Caulobacterales > Caulobacteraceae > Caulobacter. Next base: position 1,535 of record SDZP01000583.1, read on the forward strand.
GGCGACAAGGTCAGCCACCGGATCTTCACCCCGTGAGCGAGGACCAGGTCCCCAGCC
>SDZP01000162.1 GCA_004144935.1 Caulobacteraceae bacterium
GTGATCGACTGGTCGGCCTGTTCGGGGCCTTCACCCAGGCCGACCAGTCGATCACCCGGCGGTTCGGCGGCACGGGCCTGGGCCTGGCCATCTGCAAGCGGCTGGTCGAGGCGATGGGGGGCGAGATCGAGGTGGCCAGCCAGGTCGGCAAGGGCTCGGTGTTCGGCTTCACCGTGCCGCTGGAGACGCTGCAGGCGGCGCCGGACTGGCCGCGGTTCGAGGCGCCGGTCGGCCTGTCTCTGGCCGGCCCCTGCACGCGGGCGGTGACGCAGCGCTATCTGGCGGCGGCCGGGATGAGCGTGCAGGGCCTGGACGAGGCCGGCGCGGCGCTGATCGTCGCTGATCCCGACGCCCTCGACGTTCGGCCAAGGGCCGATGCGCCGACCCTGGCGCTCGGCGAATACGGGGACCCCAAGCCCGCCGCCCTGACCCGGTCCGGCCTGGCCGACGCCGTCCTGATCCAGCCGCTGCGGCGGGGCGACCTGATGCGCGCCCTGATCCAGGCGGCGGCCGGCGAGCCGCTGACCGATCCGGCCGAAACCCAGGCCGCCGAGACCGCCGGCGCCCTGCCGGGCTTCGCGGGCCGCCGGGTGCTGGTCGTCGACGACAGCGCCGTCAATCGCGAGGTGGCCATGGAGGCCCTGTCGCGGCTGGGGGCCTCGTGCGACACGGCCAACGACGGCCGCCAGGGGGTGGAGGCGACGCTCGAGGGGGCCTACGACCTCGTCCTCATGGACGGCTCGATGCCGGAGATGGACGGCTATGAGGCCGCCCGTGAAATCCGCGCCCGCGAGACCGGCCGCCGCACGCCGATCGTCGCCCTGACCGCCCATGTGGTCGGCAGCGCCGCCGACCAGTGGCGCGAGGCGGGCATGGACGATGTGCTGCACAAGCCCTTCACCCTGTCCGGAATGGCCGCCGTCATGGCCCGCTTCGTCCAGCCCTCCGAAGCCCTGTCGGTCGAGGCCGAGCCGGCTCCGGTCGCCGCGGCCGGGCCGGTCAGCGACCTGCTCGATCCCGAGGTCACCGCCGAACTGGTCCGCATGGCGGCCGCCGGCAAGGGCGACTTCGTCGAGCGCGTCCGCCGCCTCTACCGCGAGAACGCCCCGCTTGCCGTCGAAGGCTATCTGGAGGCTGCCCGGGCCGGCGACATCGACGCGGCCGCCCGCGCCTCCCATGCCCTCAAGTCGATGAGCCTGAACGTCGGGGCCCGGGCCGTGGCCGAGACCTGCGCCCGGCTGGAATCGGCCGCCCGCGACGAAGGCCGCGTCGATATCGCGGCCGGCCAGCGGCTGCAGGATCAGCTGGCCGCCACGCTGGCGGTCCTCGACGCCCAGATCCCGGCCGCCAAGGCCGCTCCCGGCCTGTCGTCGGAGGACGCCGCCCTGACCCTGGCCCTGGCCAAGGCCGCCGAGCGCGGCCAGTTCAGCCTGGCCTACCAGCCGCAGTTCAGCCGCGACGGCCAGTCGGTGACCGGCTGCGAGGCCCTGCTGCGCTGGACTCATCCGACCCAGGGGCCGATTGGCCCCAACCGCTTCATCCCCCTGGCCGAGCGGGCCGGGCTGATGGGGCCGATCACCCGCTGGGTGATGCAGCAGGCGATGGCCGACACCCTGGCCCTCGACGGCCTGCCGGTCAGCATCAACGCCAGCGCCCTGGACGTCGCCGACCCCAGCTTCGTCGACGACCTGTCGGCCATGCTGCTGAAGCAGGCCTTCCCGCCCGGCCGGCTGGAGGTGGAACTGACCGAAACCGCCGTCCTCGCCGACGAGGACGAGGCGGGCCGGGCGATCAGCCGACTGCAGGCGCTGGGCGTCTCGGTGGCGCTGGACGACTTCGGCATGGGCTACACCAGCCTCAACCAGCTGCGGCTCTATCCGTTCAACAAGCTGAAGATCGACCGCAGCTTCATCATCGGCTGTCCCGGCGACAACACCAGCATGACCCTGGTGCATGCGGTGATCAGCGTCGGCCGGGCGCTGGGCATGAAGGTGGTGGCCGAGGGGGTGGAGACCGAGGAGCAGCGGCGGTTCCTGGCGACCGCCGGGGTGCATGCCTTCCAGGGATATCTGTTCGCCAAACCGATGCCGATCGAGCATCTTGCCGCGTTGTGGGAGCGGCGGCTGGCCAAGGCCGGCTAGGGGAGCAAGATGCCAGACAGCCTGCCAGCGGCAACGTCCCTGAGGGGCCGGCTCTATCGCCAGCTCGATCCCGAGGCGCGGTCCAGCGGCCTGTCGCTGACCAACCTAGCGCTGGCGGTGTTCATCATCTTCGCCTCGGTGGTGGCCATCGTGGCCACCGAACCGACGATCCACAACCGAAACGCCCGGCTGTTTTTCCTTGCCGAGTTCGTCTTCGGCGGCGTCTTCGTGGTCGAGTACCTGGCCCGGCTGTGGGTGGCGCCGGAGCGGCCGGATTCGCCGGGCCCGTGGCGGGCGCGCTTGAGGTTCATGACCTCGTTCAGCGGCCTGATCGACCTCCTGACCATCATCGCCACCCTGACCCCGGGGGCGCCGGCCGGGCCGCTGCTGCGGGCCTTCCGGCTGCTGCGGGTTCTGCGGCTGGCCAAGCTTGGCCGGATGAGCTCGGCCTGGCGCCACATCGGCGAGGCGATCAGCTCGCGACGGGCCGAGCTGTTCCTCAGCCTGTTCGCCGGGGTCGGGCTGATGGTCTTCTCGGCCACCCTGCTCTACCTGGCCGAGGGAGACGCCCAGCCGGACAAGTTCGGCTCCATCCCCCGGGCCCTGTGGTGGGCGGTGGCGACCCTGACCACCATCGGCTACGGCGACATCTATCCGATCACGCCGCTGGGCAAGATGCTGGCGGCGGTGACGGCGGTGACCAGCATCGGCCTGATCGCCCTGCCGACCGGCATCCTCGCCGCCGCCTTCAGCGACGCCATGGTCCGCCACCGCGAGCGGGTGGCGGCCGGCGAGGCGGACTGATCAGCCGCCCCGCGTCGCCGCGAACGCCTCGGTGAGGGCCTGATAGGCCTCCATCGGCGGAAACTCGTCGAAGCTGTGCGGCGCGCCGGTCTTCGCCCAGGGAAAGGCCGTCGAGGCGTAGGTCTCCAGGAAGGGCTCCAGGCGCGAGGGATCGTCCAGCATCGGGGTGCGGACGTTGACGAAGGGGGCGCCCTGCGGCCGGGTGAACAGCCAGCTCAGGCAATGGGGACAGTGGAAGTGGATCGGCGGGACACCGACGCCGCCGATCACCGGCTCGCCCTGCGTCACCGCGAAACCGGCCGGCGGCACCGCCATCGACAGCGAATAGGGCCCGCCGGTCATGCGCTGGCAGCCCCGGCAGTGGCAGGCCATGGTCAGTATCGGCGGGGCGGTAATCTCGAAGCGGACCTGGCCGCAGCGGCAGCCACCTGTTCTCGGGGTCTGGGTCATGCCTGGCTCCTTCCGTGGAGGCCCTGGGGATCAGAGGGCGCGGACGCGCTATCGAAGCGGCTCCAGTATACCGGATCGTCAGACCCACAAAAAAGCCGGCGACGGCGTGAGCGCCGGGACATTCGCGACAAACCCCTTGCGGCGTAGGCTTTCGGATTGGCGGGGGACCCGGCATTTGTAGGCCCGGGCGTAGCGGGCATGTGGGTGGAGGCGCGGGTTTTGTAGGTGGAAGTTGGCGTCGCGGCGCCTACGCGGCGAGTGGCGGTCGCCGGGCGAGGCGAAAACGCTGATGAATATGTCTAGACATAATATCAAGTCGTTGAAAATAGTGTGTTTTTCGGGCGCCTGAAGGCGTGGGTCTAGCCGAACCGGTAGCCGACACCGGGCTCGGTGAGGATGACGCTGGGCCTGGCGGGATCGGCCTCCAGTTTCTGGCGCAGCTGGCCGATGAAGACGCGCAGGTACTGCACGTCCTGCTCATGGGCCGGTCCCCAGACGGCGGTAAGGATCTGGCGGTGGGTCAGCACCCGGCCGGCGCCGCCGGCAAGGCTGGCCAGCAGGTCGAACTCCTTGGGCGACAGGCGCACGGGCGCCTCGGCGCGGGTGACGCGGCGGTTGACCAGGTCGACCTCGATATCGCCCGAGCGCATCACCTCCCCGGCCCCCTCGCGGCGCAGGCGGTGGCGCATGGCGACCCGCAGCCGGGCCAGCAGTTCGCCGACGCCGAAGGGCTTTTCGACATAGTCGTCGGCGCCGGCGTCGAGGGCGTCGATCTTCTCGGTCTCGCGGTCGCGGGCCGAGAGGATGAGGATGGGGCCGTCGTAGAAGGCGCGGGCCTTCGCCAGCGCCTCCTTGCCGTCCATGTCGGGCAGGCCGAGGTCGAGGATGACGGCGTCGGGGGCCTTGCGGGCGATCTCGCGCAGGCCGCTGGTCGCATCGTCGGCGCGGATAGGCTCATAGCCGGCCGCTTCCAGGGCGGGGCCCAGGAAGCGGTGGATCTGCGGCTCGTCGTCGATGACGAGGATGCGGGGCCGAAAGGCGGTCAAAGCAGGTGGTCCGGGGTGGCGACTTCCTTGCGCAGGCTGATCAGAATGCGGGTGCCGCGTCCATCATGTATGGGACTGGCGGCGGCGATGCGGCCGCCCATGGCCTCGACGAAGCCCTTCGAGATGGCCAGGCCCAGGCCCGCGCCCTTGCCCCGGTCGGAGGCCTCCTCCATGCGGCGGAAGCGCTCGAACACCCGCTCCAGCTCGGCGGTCGGGATGCCCCGGCCCTCGTCCTCGATGGAGATGACGACGTTGCCCCGGTCCTCATAGGCGGCGGTCTCGATGGCCCCGCCGTCGGGGCTGTAGGCGATGGCGTTCTCGAGGATGTTGACCAGCGCCTGCTCCAGCAGGCTGGGGTCGGCCATGACCATGGAAAGCTGGGCCGGGAAGTCGCGGGTCAGGGTCCGGGTCTCCAGCCGGCGCTCGACCCGGGCGATGGCGGCGCCCAGTACGTCGCGCACGTCGGTCCAGTCGCGGCGGGTGTTGAGGGCCCCGCCCTCGATGCGGGTCATGTCGAGCAGGTCGCCGACATAGCGGTTGAGGCGTTCGGCCTCCTCGCGGATCGACAGCATCAGGTCGTCGCGGACCGCGGGCTTCATGGTCTTGCCGAAATCGATCAGGGTGGTGACGGCGCCCAGCACCGTGGAGAGCGGCGTGCGCAGGTCGTGGCTGACGGAGTTGAGCAGGGCGGAGCGCAGCCTGTCGGACCTTCGCAGGGCGTCGGCGTCGGCGGCCTCGGCGGCGAACTCCGCGCGCTCCAGGGCGATGGCCCCTTGGTCGAGAAGGGCCAGGGCGAAGCGCTCGTCCTCCTCGGCGGCGAGGGCCTGGGGTTCAAGGCCGACGACGCCGGCCCGGGCCCGGACCCCCTGCAGCGGCCGGAAGGTCCAGGCGACGTTGGGCAGGGTGCCGGTGCGCGCCCCGGCCGGCTCGCCCTTCTCCCAGGTCCAGCGGGCGGCGGCCAGGTCGGCGGCCGACAGCGGTTCGAGGTCGGGCGCGCCGGCGACGGCCATGATGTCGCCCTCGGCCGGCAGCAGCACCACGGCCCTGCCGCCGGTGGCGGCGGCCAGTTGCTCGGCCAGGGCGGTGGCGGCCTCCTCCTTGCGGGCGGCCCCGGAGAGGCGGCGGCTGGAGGCCAGCAGGGCGGAGACGGCCGAGGCGCGGCGGGCGGTGGCCCGCGCCTGGTCGCGGACCCGGCCAGTCAGCCAGCCGGTGGTCAGGGCGGCGGCGAAGAAGACGCCGAAGGTCAGGACGTCGGCGGGATGACCGATCAGCATCGTCCCGCGCGGCTCCAGGAACAGGAAGTTGTAGGCCAGGGCCGAGACCGTCGCCGCCGTCACCGCCGGCCAGAGGCCGAAGGCCAGCCCCGCGCCCAGCACGCTGAGCATGAAGATCATCGCCAGGTTGGCGTTCTCGACCCGGCCGTCGATCAGGAAGGCGATGGCCACGGCGATGGTGACGAGGCCCAGGGCGCCCAGCTGGCCGCGCCAGGGGAACCGCGTACTTGCCCGCCGATGCGGCGCAGCAGGCCGGTCGTCGGCGGCCGCGTCTGTGATGATGTGCAGGGCGGCGCCGGCCGCCTCCTCCAGCAGGGCGGGGGCGAGGGAACGGCCAAACAGGCCCCGCCAGCGGGGGCGCCGGGACTTGCCGAGCACGATCTGGGTGATGTTGCCGCGGCGGGCATGGTCGAGCACGGCCTGGACCAGGTCGTCGCCGGTCAGCACCACGGTGGAGGCCCCCAGCTGCTCGGCCAGCTTCAGCGCCTCGTTCAGCCGCACCCCGCCGGCCGGATCGCCGGCCCCGCGGTTGGGCCGCTCGATGTGGGCCACCGTCCAGGGGGCGTCCATCATCATGTCGCTGAGGCGCCGGCCGGCCCGGACCAGGGCCCCGGCCATGCCGTCCGGCCCGATCAGCACGAGAATGCGCTCGCCCGCCGCCCAGGGCCCCTCGACCCCGGCCCGCTTCATGGCCTGGGTCAGCTGGTCGTCGACCGTCTGGGCGGCGCGGCGCAGGGCCAGTTCGCGCAGGGCGGTGAGGTTCTCGGGGCGGAAGAATCGGTCGGCGGCGAGGCGGGCGGTCTCGGGGACGTAAACCTTGCCGGCCGCCATCCGCTCGCGCAGCTCGGTCGGGGTGATGTCGATCAGCTCGATGTCGTCGGCGCGACTGAGGGCGCTGTCGGGCACCGTCTCGCGCTGGCGCACGCCGGTGATCTTCCAGACCACCTCGACCAGGCTTTCCAGGTGCTGGACGTTGAGGGTGGTCCAGACGTCGATGCCGGCGGCGAGGATCTCCTCGACGTCCTGCCAGCGCTTGGGATGGCGCGAGCCCGGCGCGTTGGAATGGGCGTATTCGTCGACCAGCAGAACGCCGGGCCGCCGGGCGATGGCGGCGTCGATGTCGAACTCCATCAGGGCGCGGCCCCGGTGCTCGATTGGCTTGCGCGGCAGGACTTCGAGGCCCTCCAGCAGGGCCTCGGTCTCGCGCCGGCCGTGGGTCTCGACCACCCCGACCAGCACATCGCCGCCGGCCGCCTGCAGGCGGCCGGCGGCGCTGAGCATCTCGAAGGTCTTGCCGACCCCCGGGGCCATGCCGAGGAAGACCTTGAGCCGGCCGCGCCCGGCCGAGCGGGCGTCGGCCAGCAGGGCGTCGGGGTCGGGGCGGCGCGGCTCTTCAGGCGTCATCGCGCGGGACGTTGCGCCGTTCGGCTGGCGGCGTCGAGGGCGAGATTGACCTTCAGGACATTGACCCGCGGCCGGCCGAGGAAGCCGAGGGCCGGGCCTTGGGTGGCCTTGGCGATAACGGCGCGGACTTCTGTGGCGGGGAGGTTGCGGGCGGCGGCGATGCGGGCGACCTGGCGCTCGGCGTTGGCCGGCGAGACGTCGGGGTCGAGGCCGGAGCCGGAGGTGGTGACGGCGTCGACCGGGATAGGGGCCGGGCTTTGCGCGCGCAGGGCGCCGGCGTCGGTCTTCACCCGGGCGGCATAGTCGGGATTCAGCGGGCCGTAGTTGGAGCCCGAGGAGCCGGCGGCGTCATAGCCCTTGCCGGCGGCCGAGGGGCGGGGGTGGAGGTAGCCGTCGCCGGTG
>SDZP01000584.1 GCA_004144935.1 Caulobacteraceae bacterium
AGAGGGAGGTCGATCAAGCCGTGGAGGTGCATGGCGGGATCGCAGCGGGCATCGAACACCTGCGGGACAAGGGGCTGGACCGGCTGCGTCCACTTCGGTCACGCCGTCATGGGGCCTTCTCCCGGTTCGTCGCAACCCACCACCTGGGCGATCCGATTTCGGCGGCCGACAGCCTGCGACCCTGGCGCCTACCGGCACAGATGCGGCACAAGCTGGCCGCGGCGGCGCATCGGCTGATCCGCGCGGACATTCCGGCTCCCGAGGTCCCGCTCGGCGGTCCGATAGAACCGGGCCTGGCTCGGGACTAGCCCCTGGCGCAGGCCGTGGGACTCCGCGGGTCGGGCCGACCGGTCGGCTGCGGGGACGCACGGGCCCGCGAGTCTGGAGCCCGCGAGCGGCGGGGCCGGCCCGTCGCCACCGGCCTGACCCCGCGGGCCCGGCGCCCCAGGGGCGATGGCTGAAGCGGGACGGCGACGCATTGGGACCCTGGTGTTCGACCCGCTGATGCGGGCCTGCGGCTGGCGCGCGGGAAACGTCCCTGTCCATCGGACGCGAAAAGCTGTTCAACCCGGACAGCAGCGCTATCGAACCTCCGGCCGCGGGCGCAACCGGACGCGTCGGGCCGCCAACGGCCGACGGCGGGTGTGAAAGTGAGCGTTCGGCCAGGCCATCCCTGTCCGCTCCTGCCGCACTTTGACGCACCGATGTCTGCGGATGAGACTGGCATAGAAATTTCTTTAACCCCGGCCGGGGGAGTATGCCGGGGGGGCCTGAGTGTGGAGTAACGGGCCCATGGCTTCGTCGACCATCCTGATCGCTGATGACGATCCGCTTCTGCGGGCGCTCCTCGTGCATCGGCTTTCGGCCGACGGCTACCAGGTCCTGACAGCGGAGGATGGTGCGCAGGCGCTTGCCGCGATCACGGAGCAGAAGCCCGATCTCGTTGTGCTCGACGCCCTCATGCCCGTGATGGATGGATTTGAACTGCTCAGGCGCGTCAAGGCCGGGCGTCTGTCCGATGCGCCGGTGATCATGCTCACCGCGCTTCGACGGGATCAGGACATCGTCGGCGCCCTGAAGCTGGGCGCGGCGGACTATCTCGTCAAACCCTTCATACCCGACGAACTTAGCCAGCGCGTCCGACGACTCCTCCAGAGCGGTGACGGCGCCCGGGGGAGCGCTCTTGATCATGCTTGAGGTGGCGGCGCTCTCCGTTCAGGCTGATCGGCAGGCTCTGTACGACGCGGCGGTGGCGGACCGGCTCGGCGGGCGCCCCGCGGCGGCGGTTCCGAAGTTGCAGCAGGTTCTCGCTGCGCAGGCCGACGACGTGGACGCAAGGCTCAATCTCGGGCTTGCGCTGCTTGCCTTAGACCGCATGGACGAGGCTGCGGCGGCCTTCCGTGACGTGATCGCCCAGGCGCCCGGCTACACGGATGCGTACCTGGGTCTGGCCCGTGTGGAGCAGAGGCGGGGGAATCTCGCGGCCGCCCGGTTGCACGCGGCGGAGGCGCTGCGTCGTGCGCCGAGGAACCAGGAGGCCCTCGCGCTCGCGATCGCCTTGCAGGCGCGACCAATGTGG
>SDZP01000163.1 GCA_004144935.1 Caulobacteraceae bacterium
GACCGAAGGCGAGGACCAGAGCCGCCAGTCCCAGCCAAGTTCCGCGCGATGCCATGCCGCTCCCCCACGTCCGTTGACGGGAGGTTGGGCGTATTACAGGTGTGCGTCAAGCTGCCTGAGCAGCCTAGTCCTTGGCGCGCTCGTAGTAGCTGCCGTCTTCCAGCAGGACGACAACGCGGGTGCCGACGCCGATGTAGGGCGGGATCATGATCCGGGCGCCGTTGGTCAGGATGGCCGGCTTGTAGGACGAGGAGGCCGTCTGGCCCTTCATCGCCGGCTCGGTCTCGACGATCTCGTAGGTGGCGCGGGCCGGCAGTTCGATGGCCAGCGGGGTGCCCTCGTGCAGGGACAGAAACACGGCCATGCCCTCGAGCAGCCAGACACCCTTGTCGCCGACGGTTTCCGGCGAGACCACGTATTGATCGAAGGTCTCGGGGTTCATGAAGTGATACCCCTCGCCGTCCTGGTAGAGGAAGGTGTGCTCGCGCTCGTCGACGAAGGCGCGCTCGACCTGTTCGGTCGTCCGGTAGCGTTCGGAGACCTTCACCCCGTCGGTGATGCGGCGCATGTCCAGCTGGGTCACCGGGGTGCCCTTGCCGGGGTGGATGTTCTCGATGCTGAGAACCACGTAGAGCTTGCCGTCGACATCGACGACCGAACCTTTGCGCAGCGAGCTGGCGGCAACCTTGGGCATGGTATCCTCGTGAGCGGGACCGGCGCGCCATCTCAGGATGGGGGGCTCGATTCCATTGAAACCTGTTGGGGGCGGTCTCTATAGCGTCCGGAGCAAAACCGCCAGTGTTGGGGAACAGCGACCGATGACCCTCCCCTCCCCCTGGTGGGACAAGGACCGCCACGCCGACCGCCGGCCGTTCCTGATCGCGCGCAACCGGATCACCGCCGCCGTACGCGGATGGTTCGCCGAGCGCGACTTCACCGAGGTCGAGGCGGCGGCCCTCAACGTCTCACCGGGCAACGAGGCCCATCTACACGGGTTTGCCACCGAGGCCATCACCACGGGCGGTGAGCGGGCCACTCTTTACCTGCACACCTCGCCGGAATTCGCGGCCAAGAAGTTGCTGGCGGCGGGGGAAACCAGGATCTTCGATCTGGCGCGGGTGTGGCGCAATCGCGAGCGGGGGCCACTGCACAGTCCCGAGTTCACCATGCTGGAATGGTACCGGGCGGGCGAGCCCTACGAGCAGTTGATGGCCGATTGCGCCGGGCTGCTGGCGCTGGCGGCGGAGACGGCGGGGACGACGCGGTTTTCCTTCCGGGGCCTGGAGGCCGATCCCTTCGCGGCCCCCGAGCGGGTGACTGTGGCGCAGGCGCTGGAGCGGTTCGCCGGCGTCGATCTGCTGGCCACCGTCCAGGCCGATGGCGCCACCGACCGCGATGGGCTGGCGGCGCAGGCCGGCGTGCGGGTCGCCGAGGACGATACCTGGGCCGACATCTTCAGCCGGCTGCTGGTCGAGACGGTGGAGCCGAACCTCGGGGTCGGCCGGGCCACCATCCTGTGCGAATACCCGATCAGCGAGGCGGCCCTGGCCCGGCCCAAGGCGGCCGATCCCCGGGTGGCCGAGCGGTTCGAGCTCTATGCCTGCGGCGTGGAGCTGGCCAATGCGTTCGGAGAGCTGACCGACGCCGGCGAGCAGCGGCGGCGGTTCGAGATCGAGATGGAGGAAAAGGCGCGGGTCTATGGCGAGCGCTATCCGATCGACGAGGACCTGCTGGCCGCCCTCGGTCAAATGCCGGACGCCTGCGGCTCGGCGCTGGGCTTCGACCGGCTGGTGATGCTGGCGGCGGGGGCCACGCGGATCGAGCAGGTGCAGTGGACGCCGGTTCCCTGAGCTCGCAGCAAGACCAACTCCGATCATGCTCGCGAAAGCGGGCATCCATGCATCGGCGGCCTCCTCGACGGCGTGGCCGGACCTGACGCCAGGCTTCCCACCCGTCTCAACCCGCCCATGGATGCCCGCATTCGCGAGCATGGTCGGGGCGTTGGGTGGGCATGGCGATTGCCCCCGGACGTCCATGGCGCCATATGCCGCCCGTGAAGACCCTCCGCACCCTCGATGAGCTGGCCGACGCCGGCCTGATCGCGCCCGGGCGGCTGCCGGCGCTGGAGGCGGTGGCGGCGCGGTATGCGGTGGCGGTCACCCCGGGCATGGCCGAACTTATCGATGCCGAGGACGCCGCCGACCCCATCGCCGCCCAGTTCCTGCCGCGCGAGGAAGAACTGGTCCAGGGTCCGCTGGAGCGGGCCGACCCGATCGGGGACGAGGCGCATTCCCCCGTCCATGGCGTAGTGCATCGTTATCCCGACCGGGTACTGCTGAAGCTGACCCACACCTGCGCCGTCTACTGCCGGTTCTGCTTCCGGCGCGAGATGGTCGGGCCGGAAGGGCATGGCAACATGAGCCCGGACCAGCTGGACGCGGCGATGGCCTACATCGCCGCGCGGCCGGACATCTGGGAGGTGATCGTCACCGGCGGCGATCCGCTGGTGCTGTCGCCGCGCCGGCTGCGCGAGACGATGGACCGCCTGGCCGCCATCCCGCATGTGAAGATCGTCCGGTTTCACACGCGTATTCCGGTGGTTACCCCCGAAGCGGTCACCGACGCGCTGGTCGCCGCCCTGCGGGCGCCGGGGAAGACGACCTGGGTCGCCCTGCACGCCAACCATCCCCGCGAGATGACCGCCGCCGCGCGCGCCGCCTGCGCCCGGCTGGTCGACGGCGGCGTCGCCATGGTCAGCCAGACGGTGCTGCTCAAGGGCGTCAACGACGACCCCGAGACCCTGGGCGCCCTGATGCGCGCCTTCGTCGAAACCCGCATCAAGCCCTACTACCTGCACCACATGGACCTGGCCCCGGGGACGGGACACCTGCGCACCAGCATCGCTGAAGGCCAGACGGTCATGCGGGCGATGCGTGGCGCGTTCAGCGGCCTCTGCCAGCCGACCTACATCCTCGATATCCCCGACGGGCACGGCAAGGTGCCGATCGGGCCGGGGTACCTGGGCGACGGGGTCGTCGAGGATCCGGCGGGGCGCAGCCGCGCCTATCCGCCGGAATAGGGGACGGGTTGCGCGCGCGGGACGCCAGCCGACCGACCTCCGCGGCTGAAGCGCGCTACCTGTCCCCGACCTGCGCCGATAGGGGACAGGCACGCCGCCTTCGCCGCTAGGGCGCGACGGCCTCGACGTTGCGCGGCGAACCCGTCTCCTGAGCCGCCTTCCAGTTCATCGCATTGCGCACCCGCCAGCTGACCGACGGGTGGTCGTAGAAGAGGATTTCCTCCAGCTTGCCGGGGTTGGAAGCGCGGTATTCGATGGTCTTGACCAGCGCCTTGGCGAGGCCGTCCGGCTCCTGGGCGATCCGCAGGCTGTAGTTGTCGGCGTCGATCTCGCCGGTGCGGATCAGGCTGTTGAGGATCGGCGTGCCCAGCAGGCCCAGCACCACAAGGATGGCGGTGAACACCGGGTAGCCGGCCGGATCGCTGATGCCGCGCACGTCCTTGGCGCCGAGCAGGCGGGTGGCCAGCGGGAACAGCCGGTCGACCAGGAAGAAGGCCAGGACCAGCAGCAAAGCCATCGCGCCCAGCTGCCAGAGGATGTGGTGGCGGGCGTAGTGGCCCATTTCGTGGCCGACGACGCCGCGCACCTCGGCGATATCGGCGCCGGCCTTGAACATGGTGTCGCTCATCGCCACGCGGGCCGAGCCGAACAGGCCGGAGACGTTGGCGGTATAGCGGTTGGACTGCTTGGAGCCGTCGTAGACGAAGATGCGGTCCTTCGAGATGCCGTTGGCGACGGCCATCTCGACGACGGTGTCTCGCACCGGTCCGGGCGGGGCGGGCTTGTAGCTGTTGAAGATCGGCTCGATCAGCACCGGGGAGGCCAGGATCAGCAGCGCGCCGGTCGCCGCCGACAGGCCCGCGCCCCAGATCCACCAGGTCTTCGGAGCCCGGCGCAGCAGGGCGTAGAAGACCGTCAGCAGGATCGCGACGACGACGAGGCCGATGGCCGACGAGATGGCCCATTCGCCCAGCCAGCCGGCGATGGGCTGGCTGGTCAGGCCATAGGACTTTTCGCGCCACCAGCTGGTGTAGATCGACCAGGGCAGGGTCAGGACGGCGGTGATCGCCTCGGCGACGAGGACGACCAGCAAGGCGGCCAGCCAGGGGCGGCGGCGGCGGGCCTCGATGCGGGTGCGCAGGCGGGCGAGGACGCCGGTGCGCAGCAGGACGAAGACGATGGCCAGGGAGACGAGCGCCCCCCAGAGGATCAGCCAATGGCCGCCCTGGGTGTAGGCCGTGGCCCTGGCATGGGCCTCCGGCGACAGGGTTGCGAGATAGCGCGCCGTCTCGGCGGCTGGGTCAAACGTGGCCATTGGTGTCTCCCCGACTGGGGCGATGAGGCCATGGGTTGGCGAGGCTGTCAGGTGAATTCGCGGACAGGGAAGGGTTTGGCGGCCCCTCTCCCGCGCGGGAGAGGGCGCCCGCTGCCGCTTAGGTCTTGGCCAGCGCCGCTTGAGCCGCCGCGAGCCTCGCGATCGGCACGCGGAACGGCGAGCAGCTGACGTAGTCCAGCCCCACCTCTTCACAGAAGGCGATCGAGGCCGGGTCGCCGCCGTGTTCGCCGCAGATGCCCAGCTTGATGCCCGGACGGGCCGCCCTGCCCCGTTCGGCGGCGATGCGGATCAGGTCGCCGACGCCTTCCTGGTCCAAGGATACGAAGGGGTCTTTTTCGAAGATGCCCTTTTCGATGTAGTCGTTGAGGAACTTGCCGGCGTCGTCGCGGCTGATCCCGAAGGTGGTCTGGGTCAGGTCGTTGGTGCCGAAGCTGAAGAACTCGGCGTTCTCGGCCAGGTCCCCGGCGCGGATGGCGGCGCGGGGCAGTTCGATCATGGTGCCGACCAGGTATTCCAGCTCGACGCCCTGTTCAGCGATGACCGCTTTCGCCGTCTTGTCGGTGAGTTCGCGCAGGAACTTCATCTCGGTGCCCTTGCCGACCAGCGGGTGCATGATCTCCGGCACCGGCGCCGGCTTGCCCGACTTGGCGATCTCGCAGGCGGCCTCGATGATGGCGCGGACCTGCATCTCGTAGATCTCGGGGAAGCTGATCCCCAGGCGGCAGCCGCGATGGCCGAGCATCGGGTTGCTCTCATGCAGCTCGCGGGCCCGGCGCATCAGCTTGGCGGCGTCGAGGCCGGTGGCCTCGGCGACGGCGGTGAGGTCCTCCTCCGAATGGGGCAGGAACTCGTGCAGCGGCGGGTCGAGCAGGCGGATGGTGACCGGCAGGCCTTCCATGATGGTGAAGAGCTCGACGAAGTCGGCCTTCTGGAAGGGGGCGATCTTGGAGAGGGCGGCGCGGCGGCCGGCCTCGTCGTCGGCCAGGATCATCTCGCGGACGGCGGCGATGCGGTGCTCGTCGAAGAACATGTGCTCGGTGCGGCAGAGGCCGATGCCCTCGGCCCCGAACTGGCGGGCGGTCCGGGCGTCGAGCGGGGTCTCGGCGTTGGCGCGCACCTTGAGGCGGCGCATCTGGTCGGCCCAGACCATCAGGGCGGCGAAGTCGCCGGTCAGCTCCGGCTCGATCATCTTCACCGAACCGGCCAGGACCTCGCCGGTCGAGCCGTCGATGGTGACCGTCTCGCCCTCGTTGAAGACCTTGCCGCGCACCGAGAAGCTGCGGCCCTTGAGGTCGATGGCGATGTCGCCGGCCCCGGAGACGCAGGGGATGCCCCAGCCGCGGGCGACGACGGCCGCGTGGCTGGTCATGCCGCCGCGGGCGGTGATGATGCCGCGGGCGGCGTGCATGCCCTTGATGTCTTCCGGGCTGGTCTCGTGGCGGACCAGGATGATGGCCTCGCCGGCCGCGCCGCGACGCTCGGCGTCTTCCGACGAGAAGACGATGGCGCCGACGGCGGCGCCGGGGCTGGCGGGCAGGCCCTTGGCGATGACGGTGCGCACCGCGTCCGGCGAGATGGTCGGGTGCAGCAGCTGGTCGAGGGCGGCGGGGTCGATGCGGGAGACGGCCTCCGCCTGGGTGATCAGGCCCTCGCCGGCCATGTCGACGGCCACCTTAAGCGCCGCCTTGGCCGTGCGCTTGCCGTTGCGGGTCTGGAGCATCCACAGCCGGCCCTGCTCGACGGTGAACTCGACGTCCTGCATGTCCCGGTAGTGGCGTTCCAGCCGGGCGGCGACGTCGCGGAATTCGGCGAAGACGTCCGGCAGCGCCTCTTCCATCGACGGGTTGCGGTCGCCCATCTCCTCGCGGGCGGCCCGGGTCAGCGACTGCGGCGTGCGGATGCCGGCGACGACGTCCTCGCCCTGGGCGTTGATCAGGAACTCGCCGTAGGGGGCGGCCTCGCCGGTCGAGGGGTTGCGGGTGAAGGCGACGCCGGTGGCGCTGGTCTCACCCAGGTTGCCGAACACCATCGACTGGATGTTGACCGCCGTGCCCCAGCTTTCGGGGATGTCGTGCATGCGACGGTAGAACTTGGCCCGGTCGTTCATCCAGCTCTGGAAGACGGCGCCGACCGCGCCCCACAGCTGTTCCTGCGGGTCCTGCGGGAAGGGCTGGCCCAGTTCGCGCGCCACGGCCTGCTTGTACTCGGCGACGATGGCTTCCCAGTCGCTGGCCGACAGGGCGGTGTCGACGTCGACGCCGAGGCGGTCCTTGTGGTCGTCGAGGATTTCCTCGAAGGCGTGGTGGTCGAGGCCGAGCACCACGTTGGAATACATCTGGATGAAGCGGCGGTAGCTGTCGAAGGCGAAGCGGCGGTCGCCGGAAAGGTTGGCGAGGCCTTCGACGGTCGCATCGTTGAGTCCGAGGTTGAGGACGGTGTCCATCATGCCGGGCATCGAGGCGCGGGCCCCCGAGCGGACCGAGACCAGCAGGGGGTTGGCCGCGTCGCCGAAGGTCTTCTGGGTGATCTTCTCGATATGGGCGATGCCACCGGCGACCTGGCCCGCCAGGTCGTCCGGGTATTTGCGCCCCTCGGCGTAGTAGCTGTTGCAGGCCTCGGTGGTGATGGTGAAGCCCGGAGGCACCGGCAGGCCCAGCGACGACATCTCGGCCAGGTTGGCGCCCTTGCCGCCCAGCAGGTTCTTCATCGAAGCGTCGCCCTCGGCGCCGCCGCCTCCGAAGCTGTAGACCCAGCGGTTCGTCATCAAGTCGTCCTCAATAAGCGTCGCGATTCCGAAGGCCCATTCGGATTGGGCGTCCAGATACCCTCACAGAGCGCCGGGGGGAACACCTTCCAGCGGAGTTTGATCCCGCGGCGCGGCGGAACGGCGGCCTATCGAAGCGGCAGGCCATTATACCGCCGGTCAGCCGACCCACAAAAAAGGCGACGAGCTCGAGGAGCGTGAGTGGAAACGGCGCGAAGGCCCGAGCCCGTGGGCTTTTGCGTAGTTCGAGGCTCGGCGGATGTAGCCTGGCGTGTTGGTCGGTGTGTAGG
>SDZP01000585.1 GCA_004144935.1 Caulobacteraceae bacterium
CCCCTGCCCCGTCCGCCCAAGGCCGGCTCGGCGCCCAGGTCCAGCGTCCCGCCACCCCGGTCTATAACCCGGCTCCGGCACCGGCTCCCGCATCGTCCGCCGAGAAGGCCCTGGCGCTGGAGATCGACGGCATGATGCTGCCCCTGCGGGGCGGCGGGACGCTGGACCTGGGCGCCGAGCCGGCCTTGGGCGGACGGGGCAGGGGCGTGGTCGGCCAGGTCGTGCCGCATCCCTCCCGCGCCAACGTCCTGGGCCTGCGCAACGGCGGCGACATCGCCTGGACCGCCAGACTGCGGGACGGCAGCCAGCAGGTCATCGAGCGCAACCAGAACATCCGCCTGGCGGCCGGGGTGCAGATCGACTTTGGCGGCGGACTGATCGCCCGCGTCATCCCGCTGGGCTGAGCGACATGGCCACCCTGATCTTCGACCCCTCGGGCGTCGCGCGCCGCCAGCTGCACGTGATCCTGGCGCTGGACTGCTCCGGCTCGATGCGCGGCGACCGGATCGCCTCGCTCAACTACGCCCTTCGTACGGCGTTGCCGGAACTGCGCCATGTGGCGGCCGACAATCCGGAGATCGATGTCCGGATCCGGGTGGTGCGGTTCGGCACGACGGCGGTGTGGCACGTCGCCGACGCCGTGCCGGTCGACGAACTGAAATGGACCGACGTGGCGGCGGAGGGCGAGACCCATATGGGCGACGCCCTGCGCCTGATCGCCGGGGTGCTGACCTCGGAGGCCATGCCCGGCCGCCAGCTGCCGCCGGTCGTCGTCCTGGCTTCCGACGGCTATCCGACCGACGACATCGACGGCGGCCTGAAGGCCTTCTTCGAGGCGGAACACGCCGCCTCGGCGATCCGGCTGGCCATCGCCATCGGCTCCGACGTCGACGAGGAAATCCTGCAGCGGTTCATCGACCACCCGGAGATGAAGCCGATGAAGGCGACCAACGCCTCCGACCTCGTCCATCACATCAAGTGGGCGACGACCGCGCCGGTGAAGGCCGTGTCGTCCCCGACCAACGCCCCTGATCCGCTGGTCCCGCTCGCCCGGGAAGCGGATCTGGCCCCCACCGCCAACAGCGAAATCATCTGGTAGCAAGGAGCAGGTCCATGTCCCTCGAAGACCGACTTTACGCCCTCGTCGATCATGCCCGCCAACAGAACGGCGACGGCTTCCTGCGAGCTCCGGCCCAGCTGGTGCCGAGGCTGAGCAGCCAGGCGCCCGACCTGCACGCCGAGGTGCGCATGCTGGCCAGCATCCTGGAGCAGGACATGGTCGCCCGCATCGCCGGCTCCGCAGACCAGGCTGCCGAAGAAGGCCGCCTGGCCACCGAGGTCGCGACGCGGGAGCGGATATCAGTCTCCGCCTTCGCCCCGGCCCTGGCGGTGGCGCGCAGGCTGGGCCCGCTCGGCCCCGGCCAGGCCGCGCCGGCCGGAGGCGGTTGGGCGGGCGATAGCGTCGCCGTTGGCGGCGCGCCGCCGCCCCAGCCGCAGTACGCGCCGCCGGTCTACCCGCCGCCGCAGCCCGGTTATGCGCCACCGCCGCCGGTCGCCGCCGCCAAGCCGCCGAT
>SDZP01000164.1 GCA_004144935.1 Caulobacteraceae bacterium
GGCGGCGGCATGGATCACCGAATCGCAACCGCGAACGAGGGCGCGCAGATCTGTCGCCGGTTCGGCCAGGTCGGCGGCGACGAAGTGCGCGCCGAGCCCCTCGATCCGCCCCTGCGCCGCAACCGAGCGTCCGGTCGCGACCACCGCGTCGCCGCGCGCCCGCGCCGCCGCGACCAGCGCCAGGCCAAGGCCGCCGGTGGCCCCGGTGATGAGCAGCCTGCGCCCCATTCCATCAAAGCCTCAGAACCATGGCGCCGGCGCTGATCCCGGCCGCCGTGCCCAGCATCATCACCACGTCGCCCCGCGCCACCCGCCCGGCATCGAGCGCATGGGCCAGAACGGTCGGCAGGGAGGCGGCGATCTGGTTGCCGGTGGTGGCGAAGATGTCAATCACCGGCACCTCGCCGAACAGCCGCTGCACATGGGCGACGCCCGGCGCGCTGGCCTGGTGGCAGACGACCGCCTTGAGGTCGGTCTTCTCGACGCCGGCTTCGGCCAGCACCTTGTCGATGACCCGGGGCAGCCGGCGGGCCGCCGCCTTGAAGATTCCGAAGGCGTCCATCTGGAAACGCGAGCCGGCGACCAGGGCGTCATAGCCTTCCTCGACCCGCAGGCGGGTGCCGCCGGCCTTCAGGGTGGCCAGTCCCTGGCCCTCGCCATAGCTCTCGAACCGGGCCGACAGCAGGCCGGCCGGCCCGTCCTGCGCCTCGATGGCGATCGCCGCCGCCCCGTCTCCGAAGATCGACAGCACCTTCGGATCGGCCGGATCCAGCCCCGCCGAGGCGATGTCGCTGGCGAAGACCACCGCGCGGCCCCAGCGACCGACCGCGATCCCCATCGCCGCCACGTCCAGCGCCGAGAGGAAGGAGAGGCAGGTCTGGTTGACGTCGAACACCGGAATCCCCGAACGCCCCAGCCCCAGCCGGTTCTGCACCAGGATGGCGGTCGAGGGGATGGGCTGCTCCATCACCCCGCAGCCGCCGATCAGCACCCCGAAGTCGCCTTCAGCCCAGCCGGCCATGGCCAAGGCCGCCCGGGCCGCCTGGGCCGCCATCATCGAGGTGGTCTCGTCCGCGCCGGCCACGCCCCGGCTGGCGATGCCGAACGACTGCTCGACCCAGCCGGCGGCCTTGCCCAGCCGCGCGTCGAGCGCGGTCGAGGCCAGCTGCTGTCGCGGCCTGTAGGCGCCCCACCCGGCGATCCGGAAGCCGATCATGCGTCAGTCATCTCTCGTCACGGGCTCCAGCCTAGCAGGATGGAAGGCCAATGGCGGCTCTTTCGCGACATCGACGGCATAACATCAGCGCCGCACAGCCGCCCTGTTCGCGGCGCCGTTCTGGGCAGCAAC
This sequence comes from Caulobacteraceae bacterium, assembly GCA_004144935.1. GTDB lineage: Bacteria > Pseudomonadota > Alphaproteobacteria > Caulobacterales > Caulobacteraceae > Caulobacter. Next base: position 1,349 of record SDZP01000164.1, read on the forward strand.
AGAGCGCAGTTTGGCGTGGCGCACCGCCGACAGCCGACGGAATGACCGATCCAAGCACCGAAGACCTCGCGTCTGTTAGGCGTTGAGCAGCTTGAAGTAGCTCCTGTTAGTTCCGGCCTTTGGGCTTGCCGTTCATCACGTAATATTTGGCGCCGCCCCTGGCGGTCATCTCCGCAATGCGCAGACTCCGACTCATAGGCTGAGGATCCGGCTTGCGAAGCAACTCGTAGACATCCTCCATGATCTGCGAAAAGCTATAAGAATCATGGTTTAGGGACATAAAGCTGAAGTTGATGTCTTGGACCGATGTGACATCTATACTGAAAATACCAGGGTAGATGATCGGCACGCCATTGCGGACAAAACCGAAATTCGGTCCTTGCCAGAACACTTCAGAGGACTCGACCGCGCGATCAATCTGGGAAACGTACGCAGTCACGATATCGGCTTGGCTGACTATGGGCTGATGAAGCTCTCGCATCTTTTCATCCGGAATATCCGGTGACATCATCACAAGATTGCTGATCTTCGCGCCCGCAGTGCAGCCACCCCGACTGGCCAGATGGTCGAGCGCGTTTGCCACCAGATAATTGCCCATGCTGTGCGCGATGACGCTGACCTTGGCGTCGGGGTAGCGAGTACGCGCATCACAGAGCACCGTCTGAAAGGCGTTCCGGGACGCCTCGGCCATGGCTTGGTCCTTTGGGTAGTCCCGCAGCACACCCTGTGATGGCCACATGAACATGATCATGGGCGCGTCGAGGCGCAACAATGTACGGATCGCGATCCCTGATGATAGGGCGGCGTTGGGTGACTGATTGTATCCGTGAACGAAGATCACGACCTGGCGTGGATACAGTTTCGCTGCGAGGAACCGTTCTCCCACCATCTTGTCGAACTCGGCTTTTCGGGCGCCCTGAAACTCCAAAGTCGACCTGACCGGACTCACCCGTCCGTCGTTACCGGCGGTCAGGTGCTGATAGGCGACTCCGTAGATCACGCTCTGGCTTCTTGCATCGCCGAACGACGCCAAGCTTTGGTTTAGAAGTTGGCGGTTAGTCGCGACGAATATCCCTTTCGCGCGATCAGTCGCCAAATCTTTGGCGACTTCACTTACGCCATCGAAGGCCGGATTAGGCGGGGCCAGACTGGTCGGGGGAGGTCTTACCGTGGTGGCGGCTGGACTGGGTTCGAGGGGATTGGGAGAGGCCTTTCCCGGGTTTCCCTTTGGATCGCAGGCGCTCAGGGCGATGGTTAGAGCGATGCAGACTAGGTAGCGCCCAGCGATAGCGACCATGGTTTCCCCCTTCACCCGCGACAACTCTACCGCACGTCGTTCACTACTCCAAATTGTGGGTCGGTGTTTATGGCTCGATATCTCTAGAGCGCCTGGGCGATCGACCAGCTGTGCCCGAACGGATCGGTCAGCTGGCCGTAGCGGTCGCCCCAGAACATGTCCTCCAGCGGCATCCGCACGCTGGCTCCTGCCGCCACGGCGCGGTCGAACCAGGCGCGGGCGTCGTCGACCTGCAGGTGCAGGGTGACGCCGGCCGGGGCGGGAGCGCCGGCGTCGCTGAAGTCGTCGGAGAGCATGACGGTGTCGCCGTTGATCTCCAGCCGGCTGTGCATGATCCGCACCCCGTCCTGGCCGAGGTTTCGGAACAGCTCTTTCGCCCCGAAGGCCGCCTCGTAGAAGGCGACGGCGGCGCCGCCGCCCTTGACGGTGAGGTAGGGATAGACGCCGGTCGCGACGGCGGGCGGCTTGGTGAACTCCATGTCGTCTCCTCCTAGATGGCCTCGCGCATCATGGTCAGGGCCATGATGACCGCGGCGATCTGAATATCGGCCCGATCCGGCCCGTCGAAGCGCTCGACGGCGTGGCGGATGCCCTTGTTGCTGCGGGCGGTGGCGAAGTGGACGGTGCCGACCGGCTTCATCGGCGTGCCGCCGCCGGGACCGGCGACGCCGGTGATGGCCACCGAGATGTGGGCGTTCGAGGCTTCCAGCGCTCCCTCGGCCATCATTCGCGCCACCGGCTCGGAGACCGCGCCATGGTCGGCCAGCAGGTCGCCGGGGACGCCCAGCATCTCCTGCTTGGCGCGGTTGGAATAGGTGACGAAGCCGCGCTCCAGCACGTCCGAGGCGCCGGGGATGGTGCAGAGCGCCCCGGACACCAGGCCGCCGGTGCAGCTTTCGGCCGTGACGATCCTCAAGCGCTGGTCGCGGCACTCCTCCAGCAGGAGGCGCGCGAGAGTCTGGATCTCCAGGGGAAACATGAGGGGTGAGCGCTCCGGGCTGGTCAAATGGCTGCGACAGCCCAACATCGCCCGGCTGGCTGTTCAAGGCGATTCGGAAAATCCATGACTGACGCTGTTCCCATCCCGGCGGAGACGACCGATCCAGTCGCCCGCGAAACCCTGCCCTGGATCTACATCCTGGCCGTGTTCTGCGGCGCCTCCATGGTCTTCATGGTCCAGCCGATGGTCGCCAAGCTGGTGCTGCCGCAGCTGGGCGGCTCGCCGCAGGTGTGGAACACCTCGATGGCCTTCTTCCAGGGGGCGCTGCTGGTCGGCTACGGCTACGCCCACTTCCTGCAGAAGATCCCCCGGGCCCGCACCCAGATCATGATCCACCTGGGCGTCATGCTGCTGGCCGCCACTCTGCTGCCCCTGCGCATCACCACCCTGCTGGGCGAACCGGGCGCGACGCCGCCGGCGCTCTGGCTGCTGGGGGTGCTGACCATCTCCATCGGCGCGCCGTTCGCCGCCCTGTCGGCCACCGCCCCGCTGGTCCAGGCCTGGCACGCCAAGGTGCACGGCCGGGAAGGGGGCCCCGAGCCCTGGGCGCTCTACGCCGCCAGCAACCTCGGCAGCCTGCTGGCCCTGCTGGCCTATCCGGTGATCATGGAGCCGGCCCTGCTGCTGCACGACCAGCGCTGGGGCTGGAGCGGCCTGTACGTCGCCTTCATCGGGGTGATGATCGTGCTGGCGCTGAACATCCGCCGCCATGACACCGCCCCCTCCGCCGCCATCCAGGCCGCCCGGCCTGAGGCGGCGCCGGTGACCTGGCGCCAGCGGCTGACCTGGATCGCGCTCGCCGCCCTGCCGTCCAGCCTGATGCTGGGCGTCACCGCCCACCTGACCACCGACGTGGCCAGCGCGCCCTTCCTCTGGGTGTTGCCGCTGTCGCTTTACCTGCTGACCTTCATCATCGCCTTCCAGACGCGGCCGATGATCCCGCCGCGGCTCGGGCTGATCCTGATGTCGACGGCGCTGATCGTCACCGTCGCCACCATGCCGTTCGGCTCGCCCAACGTGCTGTTCACGCTCGGCATCCACCTGGGGACCTTCTTCCTCTGCGCCCTGGTCTGTCATCAGGCGCTGGTGGCCAACCGGCCCGATCCCGGCCGGCTGACGGACTTCTACCTGTGCATGTCGATCGGCGGGGTGGTCGGCGGGGCCTTCAACGCCTTCGTCGCGCCGCTGATCTTCGAGACGGTGACCGAATACATCCTCGTCCTCTGCCTCTGCGCCCTGGTGCGGCCGTTCGGACAGTTGATGCCGACGCGGCGGGAGCTGATCGTCTGCGTCGTCGCGGTGCTGGGCTTCGTTTTGGCGATGATCTCGGTAACCGACTGGTTCTGGTATGCCTTCGTCGATCCCAGGCACGCCATCTCCTCGCTGACCCTGGTGCGGATCCTGGCCGGCCTGGGTCTGGCGGCGGTCGTGGCGCTTGGGGCGATGGCCTTCGCCAGGCGGAGCGCGGGCGAGCCGCCGCGCCGGATGGAGTGGATATTCCTCGGCCTGGCGGCCGTCGTCTGGGGACTGACCCTGGCCGCCGCCTTCGCCACGGGCGGGGCGCTGCGGCCCATCCAGGGCATGGCGCTGATCGATCTGGTGCTCATCCTGGTGGCGGTCAGCGGCCTGGCGCTGGGGGCGGCCATTGTGCTGTTCAAGTTGCGGCCGGACCTCGCCGTCGCCCCGACCCGGCTGGAGTGGCTGGCGCTGGCCCTGGCGGCCATCGGCTTCGACCTGGCCTTCCTGACCCTGGCCAGCCAGTTCACGGCCACCGCCATTCCCGCCATGCTGATCGTCCGGGTGGCCGGCGCGGTCGGCGTGGTGACGGTGGCGGTCTGCGCGGTGATGGTGCGCGAGCGCGCGCTGCTGTTCTTCGCCGCCATCTGCCTGCTGGCCTACTCGGCCTACATGATCGACCCGCACACCGACTACTACCAGAGCCGGCGCAGCTTCTTCGGCGTCGTTCACTTCTCCTATGCCGACATCGAAGGCTACGGGAAGTCGGCCAAGGAACTGGGCATGCCCGGCAACGTCCGGGTGTTCTCGCACGGCACCACCCTGCACGGGGCCCAGGCGCTGGATCCGGCCTATCGCTGCCGGCCGCTCGTCTACTACGCGCCGGAAACGCCGATCGGCCAGGTCTTCAATCGCGTCCAGGGCGCCAAACCCGCCGTCATCATCGGCGCGGTGGGCCTCGGCACCGGGGCGGTCGCCGCCTATGTGCGGCCGGCCGACAGGATGACCTTCTTCGAGATCGATCCCCATGTGGTCGCCACCTCGAGCGATCCGAAGGTCTTCAGCTACACCACCCAGTGCGCCAAGGGGCCGGTCGACTATGTGCTCGGCGACGCCCGGCTGACGCTCGAGAAACAGCCGGCCGGCAAGTACGACATCCTGCTGATCGACGCCTTCTCCTCCGACGCCATTCCCGCCCACCTGCTGACCGTCGAGGCGGTGAGGGGGTATCTCGCCCGGGTGAAGCCGGACGGCATCGTCATCCTGCACCTCTCCAACCGTCACCTGGAGCTGATCTTCCCAGCCGCCTCGGTGGTGCATGCGGCCGGCGGCCATGCCCTGTTCCAGGGCCACACGGCGGCCGAGGGCAAGCCCAACTACTGGGAGTCCTCGGAGGATGTGATGATCGTGGCCAAGGACCCGGCCGTGCTGGCGCCTTACGCCGCCGAGCCGCAGTGGCTGCCGCCGCCGCCGGCCAGCGTGCGGCCATGGACGGACGACTACACCAACCTGATCGGGGCCATGGTCGGCAGCCTGCAGAAGCGCCGCTGGACCTGGCAGAACGAGGCCGAGGTCAGGCGGGCGTCTCCACCAGCGCCACCGCCTGCGCCGCCAGCCCCTCCTGCCGGCCGGTAAAGCCCATTCCCTCAGTCGTCGTCGCCTTGACGCTGACGCGGTCGAGGGGAAGCTGAAGCAGGTCCGCCAGCCGGGCGCGCATGGCCTCGCGGTGCGGCTTTATCTTGGGCCGCTCGCAGATGAGCGTCACGTCGACGTTCAGGATGCGGCCGCCCCGCCGGGTGACCAGCTCGGCGGAATGCTTCAGGAACAGGTCCGACGAGGCGCCCTTCCACTGCGGGTCGGTCGGCGGGAAGTGGTCGCCGATGTCACCCTCGCCGATGGCGCCCAGGATGGCGTCGGTCAGGGCGTGCAGGCCGGCGTCGGCGTCGGAGTGGCCGATCAGGGTCTGGTCATGGTCGATGCGCACCCCGCACAGCCACACCGCCTCGCCGGGGCCCCAGCGATGGGCGTCGAAGCCCTGGCCGATGCGGGTGATCATGGCGGCGCCGGCCATCCGTTCGGCCATCTGGAAATCCTCGGGGTAGGTCAGTTTCATCAGGGCGGGATCGCCGGCGGTCAGGACGACGCGGCCGCCGTCGGCCTCGACCACGGCGGCGTCGTCGGTCGGCTCGCCAGGCCCGGTCCAGTTGCGGTAGGCCTGGAACAGCCGGCCGGCGCGGGCCGCCTGTGGGGTCTGGGCGCGCCAGAGGCCGTCGCGGGAGACGGTCTCGGTCCGGCCGTCCGCCACCCGACGCAGGGTGTCGGCGACCGCCAGGGCGGGGAGGGCGGCGTCGGCGTCGCCCAGGGCGGCCAGCAGGTCACGGACATGGGCGCTGGTGACCAGCGGCCGGGCGGCGTCATGCACCAGCACGGGCGTGTCGGGATCAACGGCAAGCGCGGCGAGGCCGGCCTGCACCGAAAGGGCGCGGGTCGCGCCGCCGACGGCAAGCGTCCAGCCGCTGAGACCCGCCAGCACCTCGGCCGCCTGCGTCCGCCCATCATCGGCGA
>SDZP01000586.1 GCA_004144935.1 Caulobacteraceae bacterium
CCGTCTGGTCAACGCCACGCCGCCGAAGGCGATCGGCGACGAGCGCCAGTTCGTCCGGGCGCCGGTTGCCGAGCTTGCCGGCCTGACCTTCAACGCCGACGGCACCTGGACCTTCGATCCCAACGCCAACCCGGAAGCCAACGCCCTGAACCGCGGTGAAATCGGCTTCTTCAGCTTCACCGTCGTCGCCAACGACGGCCAGGCCGACTCCGCGCCGCAGACCATCACCATCACCGTCTTCGGCGAGAATGAGCAGATCAGCGGCGACGTCGGCAACAACGTCATCACCGGCGACAGCGCGCCGAACGACATCTACGGCCTTGACGGCAACGACACCCTGAACGGCGCCGACGGCAACGACTTCGTGTTCGGCGGCAACGGCAGCGACACGCTGAACGGCGGACAGGGCAACGACGAACTGAACGGCGGCGCCGGAGCGGACAAGCTTTACGGCGGGGCCGGCTCCGACACCCTGTTCGGTGGCGAAGGCAACGACACCCTCCGCGGTGAAGACGGCGACGACTTCGTCTATGGCGACAACGGCAACGACACCATCGATGGCGGCCTCGGCAACGATGACGTTCGCGGTGATGACGGCAACGACGTCGTCAAGGGCGGGGCCGGCGACGACCAGGTCCATGGCGGCTGGGGCGACGACATCGTCGCCGGCGACGCCGGCAACGACACGATCTACGGCGGCATGGGCAAGGACAGCATCACCGGCGGCGCCGGCGCCGACACCTTCGTCTTCTTCGCCAACGAAACGGGTAACACCGTCGCCACGGCCGACACCATCACCGACTACAAGGCCGCCCAGGGCGACGTGATCCAGTTCGCCATGGACGTCTCGTTCACTCAGGTCGCCGAGTTCACCGGCAGCGCCGGTCAGCTGACGCTCCAGTACGACAGTGTCAGCAACGTCACCGTCCTGTCGGGCGACGTCGACGGCGACATGACCGCCGACCTGGTGATCCTGCTGTCGGGCAACATCCCGACCGTGAACTTCGTCTAGCCGGGCCGGCCGCCCGCGAGAGGCGGTCTGTTCGGTAACTTAAGGGCCGGCGCGGATTTCCGCGCCGGCCTCTTTTTTTGGCCGTCAGGGCCTGGGCACATAGGGTTCGACGTCGCAGTTGAGCAGGCCGTAGAGGACGAAGATCGTGCCCTTGCCGAAGCGCTGCTCGTAGTAGGAGTCGGGCTCGGGCTTGAGCAGGGCGACGCCGTCGTACTCGCCGATGACGGTCAGGTCCGAGGGGCTGCCGACGATCTGGGCCCATTGTTCGGCCGGGTTGCGCTTGACGTAGGTCTTGCCGTTCAGGGTGATCGGCCGGTTCTCGGTATGCCAGGCGCGGCCCTTGGCATGGGTGTAGCCGGCCTGGGCGGCGGTCAGCGCCTTGCCGTCCCGCAGAACCTTGCGCGGCCCGTCGTAGCCGCCGCCGGCGGTGTAGGCCTGGCGGACGGTGATCAGCTCCAGCTTTCCCGAGCCCGGCTTGTAGCCGCAGGTCCGCTCCTCGAGCGGCGGCGGGGCGGTCTGGGCCGTGGCGGCGCCGGCGGCGAGGGTCAGCAG
>SDZP01000587.1 GCA_004144935.1 Caulobacteraceae bacterium
GCGGCCATCATCTTCTTCGCCTTCTACGGCTTCGACGCCATCGCCACCGCGGCGGAGGAGACCAAGAAGCCGGAGCGTGATCTGGCCATCGGCATCGTCGGCTCGATGGTGATCTGCACGATCCTGTATATCGCGGTCGCCGCCGCGGCGATCGGCGCGGCTCCTGTGGCCTCGTTCGCCGACAGCCCCGAACCGCTGGCCCATATCATGCGGGGGCTGGGACAGGGCGTGGCCGCCCAGTGGATCGCCGCCGCCGCCGTGGTGGCCCTGCCGACCGTTCTGCTGGCCTTCCTGTTCGGTCAGAGCCGGATCTTCCTCGGGATGGCGCGTGACGGGCTGCTGCCGAACCGGCTGGCCAGGATCTCGAACCGCGGCGTGCCGGTGGTGGTGACCGTGTTCACCGCCGTCGTCGTGGCCTTCCTCGCCGGGATCATGCGGCTGGACGAACTGGCCTCGCTGGCCAACGCCGGCACCCTGATGGCCTTCATGGCCGTGGGGATCAGCCTGATCGTGCTGCGCATCCGGGAACCCAACCGCGAACGGAAGTTCAAGGCTCCGCTCTGGTGGCTGGTCGGCGGGATCGCCATCGTCGGCTGCATCACCTTCTTCTTCAGCCTGCGGGGCACGACGCAGCTCTACTTCCTGGGCTGGAACCTGCTGGGCCTGGTCATCTACCTCGTCTGGTCGTCGCGGAACTCGCGGCTGGCCAAGGGCGAGGAGACCGCCGCCTGATGGCCCGCCGGGACCTGTCCGGGGCGGTCGACTTCGCCGTGCTGGAGCGGATGACCGGCGGCGACGACGCCATCACGGACGAGGTTCTGGGCCTGTTCGGCCAGCAGGCGGCGATGTGGTCGCCGATGCTGGACGTGCGCGAGGAGGGCTGGCGCGACGCCGTGCACACGATCCGGGGCGCGGCCTCGGGCATAGGGGCGGAGGCGCTGGCGCAGGCCTGTGAGGCCGCCGAGCATGCCGGGAAGGCCGAGGCGCCGCCGATGTTGGAGCGGGTCCGGGATCAGCTGCAGATCGCGCTGGGGGACGTGGCGGCGTACCGGCACGAGATCATGCTGCGGAGCCTGAGGGGGTAACTGCCGCCGGCGCCCCTTCACCACGCTACGCGCGGTCCCCCTCCCCCGGCGGGGGAGGAACGCTTAAGTCCGCGTCTTGTCCCAGACGCTGAATTCGTGGGCGATGCAGCGGTCGACCAGGGTGCGCCAGACCGGTTCGGCGATGTCGGCGGAGAGGCCGGCGGGACCCGCGGCGGCCAGGACCTTGGCGACCACATCCTCGATCCGGGCGTCGTCGTGGACGACGTCGCGGCTCGGCTTGATGCGGGCGGCGGCGTGCATGTAGCGCTGGCGCTCGGCCAGCAAGGTCACGAGCGCGCGGTCGAGGGCGTCGACGCCGTGGCGGACCTCGGCCATCGATAGACAGTCTTCCGGGGCGACGCGGGCGTCGATCGCCACAACGGTGGGGGACTCAACCGACAAAGGCGCGCTCCAGAACATAGTCGCCGGGCTCGGCGTTCGAGCCTTCCTTCATGCCATAGGTCTCAAGCAATTCGCC
>SDZP01000588.1 GCA_004144935.1 Caulobacteraceae bacterium
GAGAGCCCGCGCAGCGCGAGGATGAACAGCACCCCCGAGACGATGTAGGCGATGGCGGCGAGATTGGCGGCGAAGTCGGCGGTCATGCGGGGGTTCCCGTCTGGGGAGAAGAGCGAGCGATCGAGGCGGCGGGGCCGGCGCGAAGCCGGCACAATAGGGTTGGGGTCACGCAGCGCCCCCAGGGCGGAGGATCCGCCGCAGGCTGAGGAAGCCCAGCACCAGCGGTAGGGAGGCGTAGACGGCGAACAGAATCCAGGTGCCGTCGTTCTGCGGCCCCTGGCCGAGACCCCTGTAGAGGACGCCGATGACGCCGAAGGCGCCGACGAGGCCCAGCGCCAGCAGGCAGAACTGCAAACCGCGTGGCGCGGCGCGCGTCGCCACCCGGGTCATGGCCAGGCCGGGCAGCAGGCCGAGGATGGCGAAGTTCGCCGCCTGGTGGCCCGACTTCAGCATCACCCCCACGTCGACGGCCAGGACGATCGCGAAGACGACGACGATGGCCGCCAGCGCCAGGGTCCGGCGCCGGCCGGCCAGCAGCTTGGGCAGGCGCTCGAAGGCGTACATCGCGCCGACGTTGAGAGCGATGACGAGGCAGATCAGTCCGACCAGAGCGAGGGGCGACGGGGTCATTCGTCCCCTCCCCTGCGCTCGGTTCCGTCCCAGGGCGTTCTTGCCCGCACTGCCGCGATCAGCTGGATGATCACCGCCGCCAGCAGCAGCACGACCGCCAGGCCGGCCTGGATCAGCCCGGTCAGGCCGAGGTTCTGGTGGATCATCAGGCTGAGCTGCATCAGGCCGAGACTGGTCAGCAGCAGGCCGGCGCTGTTCAGCCAGCGGCGGCGCTTGAGGACCACCCAGATGTAGGCGCCGACCCCGACGAGGCCGCCGATGCCGCAGAGGTAGCCGAGAAGCTGGGCGATCAGCTGGGAGCTCATGCGGCGGCCTCCCGGGGTCCGGTGCCACGCAGCAGTTCCGGCCGGATCGCGATGGCCGCCGCCAGCAGGAAGCTCAGCCCGAAGATCAGCCCGAACAGCGAAAAATCGCCGAGAGCGGCGTTTGCCTCGATCACCTGACGGGCGGAATAGGGGTTGTCGGCGGTCGGCGCGCTGCGGACCCTTTCGAGGGCGTAGGCGATGTCGTTCAGGCGAAAGCGATAGTCGCTCGTCGCGGGCAGAATCTGGGTCAAGGCCAATCCAGTTGCCGCTACCCTGACGACCGCCTGTCCCAGGCGGCGCCTGAACATCCAGGCGACCGCCAACAAAGCGATGCCGATCATGCCCGCGCAGGCGGCAATCGTCGTTAGGGTTTCCCGGTGCTGGATCGCGGAGTCGAGCATGGCGGCGGCCGGCCTTAGCCCGCCTTGTCCTTCTTCTTGTACATGGCCAGCATCCGCTGGGTGACCAGGAAGCCGCCGAAGATGTTGACGGCGGCGAGGCCGGCGGCGACGGCGCCGGCGCCCTTGGATATCCAGACCGAGCCGGTCATCGCCTGGCCGGTGGCCGGGTGGGCGGCGGCGGCGATCAGGGCGCCGACGATGATCACCGAGGAGATGGCGTTGGTCAC
>SDZP01000589.1 GCA_004144935.1 Caulobacteraceae bacterium
GGCGATGGGGGCGAGGTCGACATACTGCCCCCCGGACTCCTTCTTCTCCGCCGGGGCGGAGGCCTGGGCGGCCGAGGCGGCCAGCAGGGCGGGAGCAAGGGCGAGAAGGGCGCGGCGATCCATCAGCGGGTTATGCGCGCGCGTGGTTAAGGTCGGGTTTCGGGACGGTCGAGACCGGCGATCGCATACGGCTTCGAGGGGTCGTGGATGCCGCAGGTTTCCCAGTAGAGGTCGCGCCAGTGGGGGTTCGCGGCCTCGATGAGCTGGATTTTCCAGTCTCGGCGCCAGAGTTTCAGCCGACGCTCCTGAAGAATGGCGCCTTCGCGGGTGTCGTGCACCGAGAACCAGACGAGGCGGTCGCAGCCGTACCGGGATGTGAAACCGGGCAATGTCTTGTTCTTGTGCTGGCCGATGCGGATCGTGAGGCTATCGGTCTGGCCGATGTAGATCGTGCCCCGGCGCTTGTTGGCGACGATGTAGCAGAAGAAGGCCATGGGCCGAGGCTGAACCAACTAGAACAAATTGGCAACATTATTTCCGATTGTCCTGACGAAAGTCAGGACCCACGACCGGGCGCCGGCGATGCCGTGCTGACGGTCGCTGAGGCCGGCCTCGGAGAGGCGGGTGGGTCCTGACTTTCGTCAGGACAATCGGAATTCAGGGATGGGTCCAACCTAACGAATTGAGGGATACGAGCCTGTCGTTGTGGGTCGCGGTTACACCATCTCCGAGCTTGAACCGGCCAATGATCGTCAGCCCCCTTTCACCAGCGTGCAACGCAGACCGCTCCGCTGGGTCCACCGCACAGACGATCTGGTAGTCGTCGCCGCCGGTGGCCAGCGACAGCCGCGCGGCAAGTTCGTCCGGCTGCTCCGCCAGCCAGGCCGCCGCCTCGTCCGACAGCGGCATCTGGTCCAGGTCCACCTCCACTCCGATCCCACTGGCGATGGCGATCCGGCCCGCATCCGCCAGCAGGCCGTCCGAGACATCCGCGCTGGCGCGAGCGAACTGGCGGAGGGTCCCGATCAGGTCCAGGCGCGGCGTGGGCGTGCGGTAGCGGGCGGCGACCACGCCGGCCGGATCCGGCAGCAAACCCTGCGCCGCCTGCAAGCCCAGCCAGCCATCGCCGATCGGGCCGCTGACCATCAGCATGTCGCCCACCTGGGCTGTCCGGCGCAGGATCATGCCGCCGGCAGGGACCTCGCCCATCAGCGTGGCGGTCAGGGTCAGCGGGCCGGGGGTGGAGACCGTGTCGCCGCCCAGCAGGGGCAGACGCCAGTCCTGTCCGGCGTGGGCCAGGCCCTGGGCGAACAGCGCCTTGGCGGCCCAGGGCGTCTGCCGCGGCCAGGCGACCGACAGGAAGTAGCCGATCGGCTCGGCGCCCTTGGCGGCGAGGTCGGAGAGGTTCACCGCCAGCAGCTTGCGGGCGACCGTGTCCAGCGGATCGTCAGGCAGGAAATGAACGCCGGCGACCATGGCGTCCTTGGTGACCACCAGGTCGTGTCCCTCGCGCGGGCGGACCAGGGCGGAACGCGAATCGTCCGCATCATGGCGCTGGCGG
>SDZP01000003.1 GCA_004144935.1 Caulobacteraceae bacterium
GAGATGGAGGCCGGCGCCTGGCCCCGTGGATCCAGACTTGCGTCAGGGTGGTCGGGGGTGGGCCTAAAGGGCTCCGGATCGTCCCCGAACCTTTGGAAGGTGAAGCCGCCCTCGACCGTGACGCGCCTCACCCGCCCCGTCACGTCGGGATGCTCGAAGGCCGCCGCCATCGCCCCGTACCAGCCTTCGGGCACGGTACCCTCCTTCATCCGGGCCGGGGCCCGGCCGCAGAGCACCAGCCGGTCCCGCGCCCGGGTCAGGCCGACATAGAGCAGACGCCAGCTTTCGCCCTCGTCCTTATCCTTGCGCCGCTGGCGGGCCGCCGCGCTGGCTTCGCAGTCCTCCGCGGCGCGGGGCGCCCACAGAAACCCGCCGCCCGCCTCGATGGGTCCGGTCTCCAGCAGGGCCGAGCCCCGCGCCCCGGTCTTCACCGTCGTCTCGGGCAGGAAGACGATCGGCGCCTCCAGCCCCTTGGCCCCGTGGGCGGTCATTACCCGCACCTCGCCGCCGCCGGCCTCCATCTCTCGCTTGACCGAGATCTCCAGCCCCTCGAAGGCCGCCGCCAGCCGCTCCAGGTCGAGCACCCCGCGCTGCTCGGCCTCCAGGGTGCGGGCCAGGAACTCGTCCATGACATCGCCCGCCTCCGAGCCCAGCCGCTCCAGCATCCGGGCCCGGCCGGAGCGCCCGGCGGCGTCCTTCAGGCTGAGCATCCGGCTGTAGAATTCGAAGGGCGGCCGGCCCCTGGCCATCTCCAGGGCTTGCCACAGCCAGTCCCGCGCCGGCAGGCCGCTGGCCTGCACCGCCGCCCATAGTGAGTTGCGCCCTCTCGGCTTGCCGACGGCATAGAGATCGTCGTCGTTGACGCCGCACAGCGGGCTCTTCAGCAGGCCGGCCAGGTTGAGGTCGTCGTTCGGGAACTGGACGAAGCGGGCCAGGGCCAGCAGGTCGTCGAAGGCGATATGGGCCGACAGCACCAGACGGTCGGCGCCGGCGACCGGAACGCCGGCCTTGCGCAGCTCGCGGATGATGTCCTCGAACAGGGCCCGCCGCCGCCGAACCAGGATGATGATGTCGCCCCATTCAGCCCGGCGCGGGGTTCCGTCCCTGGCGAAGACCGTGTCGCCACGCTCGACCAGGGCGCGGATTTCCAAGGCGATGCGCCGGGCCAGCCGCCGGTTGGCGCTGCCCTCGCTCTCGACGTCCAGCGGCGCGTCCCAGGCGCCGCGCTCCTGAGCCGGCTCCTCCATCTCCAGCGGCCAGAGGTCGACACAGCCGGGCTGCGCCAGCCGCGCGGCCTGGTGCTTCAGCACCTCTGTATCCATCGGCGGCCGTACGCCGATGTGGGTGCGCGGGTCCGAGAACAGGCTGTCGACGAAGGCCAGCACGGTCTCCACCGAGCGGTAGGAGGTGGTCAGGGGCGCGGCCTCGGCCTTGCGGCCCGCCCCCCGGATCAGGTCGATGTAGCGGCGCGTCTCACTGAGCAGGCGGTCGGGATCGGCCCCCTGGAAGCTGTAGATCGACTGTTTCTCGTCGCCGACGATGAACAGGGTCCGCTCCGGCGAGCCGGCCGGCCGCACCCGCCCGGCCCCGGCGAAGAACTCGTCGGTCAGGCTCTCGGCGATGGCCCACTGCTCCGGCGCGGTGTCCTGCGCCTCGTCGATCAGGATATGCTCGAGGCCGCCGTCCAGCTTGTAGAGCACCCAGGGCGCCCCCGGCGAGCGGGCCACCAGGTCCCGCGCCCGCGCCACCAGGTCGGCGAAATCCAGCACCCCGCGCTCGGCCTTGGCGGTGGCGTAGGCCTCGGCGTAGCGCTCGGCCAGGCAGAGCACGGCCAGGGTGTCCTCGGCGATGGCCGCGCCGCGCACCAGGTCGCGGGCCTCGCTCAGGCGCTCCTGTTCCTCCAGCAGAAAGGCGCGCAGATCCTCGCGGCTCTTCAGGCCCGAGGTCTTGGCCACCCAGGTGGCGGGCGTGCCGGCGCCCCCTTGCGTGAACAGGCAGCCGAGCATGCCGCCCAGGGTCGGGGCGGCGAGGATGGCGGCGATCTTCTCGGCATTGCCGATATCGGTCTTGCCGCCCTGGCCCAGCACGCCCGCGGCGGCCTTCCACAGCGCCAGGCGGGTCTCCTCGACCGCCAGCGCCTCCACTTCCGAGACGCTGGTCGGGCCGTCGATGAAGCCGCAGCGACGCCAGACGTCGGCGGTCGCGCCATCCACCCCGCCCACCGAGGCCAGGTAATCGGCGATGGCCCCGCGCTTCTCCTCGAAGGTGCGGAACAGGCCCTCGAAGCTCATATAGTCGAGGGCGATGGCTAGCCGGGCGTAGGCCACCGACACCGCCACGTCCTCGCCGCCGGCCAGCCCCGCCAGCCTGGCCCGGGCGTCGCGCACCACCAGGGCGGCGGCCGCGTCGTCCATCACCGTGAAGCCGGGGGAGACCCGCGCCTCCAGCGGAAAGCGGCGCAGCAGCTGCTCGCAGAAGGCGTGGATGGTCTGGATCTTCAGGCCGCCCGGGGTCTCCAGCGCCCGGGCGAACAGCCGCCGCGCCTCGGGCAGTTCCTGCTCGTTGTCGGGCCCCAGCAATCGGGCCATGGCCTCCGACAGTTTCTCGTCCGGCGTCACCGCCCAGCCGCCCAGCAGCTCGAACAGTCTGGCCTGCATCTCGGCGGCGGCGGCCTTGGTGTAGGTCACGCAGAGGATGGCCGAGGGCGGCGCCCCGGCCAGCAGCAGCCGCGCCACCCGGTCGATCAGGGTCTTGGTCTTGCCCGAGCCCGCATTGGCGGTGACGAAGGCGTTGAGCGTCGGGTCGGCGGCCCGGGCCTGGGCGGTGTCGAGGATCAGGCTCATTCGCCCTCCTCCCCTTCGGCGCCCGTCGACCATTCGAACACCCGCGCCAGATGGTCGTAGTCGCCGGCGTAGGTTTTCACGAACTGCGGCGCGGTGCGGCTGGGGTAGCCCTGTTTGGGGTTCTGGTAGGCGGCCAGCAGGGTCATGGCGCCCTCGAAGGCCGCCATCCCCGCCTCGGCGCTCTCCTCGCCGGCCTGTTTGCGGGTCTCCTCGACGCCCGGCGGGTCGCGGCCGGTGATCTTCACATAGGTCAGGTCGCCCCAGCTGCCCTTCAGCCCGTCGAACCCGCCGGCCTGCAGGATCGCCGCCGTCAGGGTCAGCTGCGGCGAGAAGCCGGTGTCGATCATCTTGGCGGTCGGGGCCGAGCCGGTCTTGTAGTCGAGGATGTGGCCGACCCCGTCCGGGGTGATCTCGATGCGGTCGGACTTGGCGGTCAGGGCATGGGGGACGCCATCCACATGGAAGGGCATCTCTCCCGTCACCTCGACATGCACCGTGCGTCCGTCGGCTCGACGGCGGCGCTCGAAGTCGGCGACCCAGCGCGCGGTCTCCCGGGCCAGCACCCGCTCCCGCGCCAGGGCCGCCGTCGTCAGGCCCGCCGAGGTCAGCTCGTCGAGATACTGCTTTTCGAAGAAGCCCTCCGGGTCGGCCACCGGCCAGGCCCGCGACAGCCCTTCGAAGGCGGCGTGAATGGCCGTGCCCCGGGCCATGGATTCGACAAGCTGGTCGGGCCGCTCCAGCGGGTAGAGCTTGAGGATGTCCCGCGCCCAGACCGCATAGGGATCGCGGGTCAGGGTCTCGATTCGGGTGACCGCCAGCGTGGTCGGCCGGTCGGCCACAGGAGGGATCGGGTTGGGCCGCTTGGTCGGGGCATAGCCCACGCCGCCGTCCAGCGCCTTGGCCCAGACGTTCAGCTCCGGCCGGCCCGGCAGGGTGCGTCCCGCCCCCTTGGCCAGCGTCTTCATCCGCCACAGCCAGCGGCTCTGGGTCGCCGGGGCCCCCTCGCGGCGGGCGCTGGAAACCAGCACCACCTCCGGCGCGCAGGCGGCTTGGGCGAAGTCGTGGGCCGACAGCCCGACCCGCCGCTCGGGGCTGGGCAGCCCCAGGGTCCCGCGCATGGTCCGCGACAGGAAGGGATCGATCGGCGCCCCGCGCGGCCACACCCCCTCCTCCAGCCCAGCCAGGATCAGCCGGTCGGCCCGGGTCATCCGCGATTCCAGGGTCCCCATGATCGACAGACGGGCATGCGCCGCCTCGCCGCCGCGCACGGTCTCGTCGGCGATCATCCGCTGCATCAGGGTGACGAACCCCTGCCGCGTCACCCGGGGCAGCAGGCCGCCCTGGGCGATCAGCCCGGACAGCAGCCGCGCCAAGCACTCGCCCTCGGGACCGGCCCACAGCAGATCGGAACCCTCCCCCGCAACCCGGGCGCAGACCGCCTCCAGCCCGGCCGCCAGACCGCCCGCCGCCTCGCCGACATCGGCCGCGCCGGTCTCGAAGGCCAGGCCGGCCAGATCGACCGCCGCGTCGAGAGCGACCGACAGGGCCGCCGCCGCTTCGATCTCGGAGCCTTCCTCAGGGCGCTTTTTCGCTCGCGCCTGCAACCGGGACGCCAAGGCGTCCGCATTCCGGGGCCGGGGCCCGCGCAGCCCCTGCCGCTCCAGCACCTCGGTCTCCGCCGCCAGCGTGTCGACCGCCCTGCCCAGCCGCGTCAGCGGGCTCTTCAGGATCTGCAGCCGCGCCACCGGGCTGGCCGGATCCAGCACCAGCTCGGCCATCGCCACCGCCAGCGCCCCGGCCGGCTTCAGGGTCAGCGGCACGCCCGCCGAACTGTCCGCCGCCACGCCCCAGCGCGCCAGCTTGGCCGACACCCGCCGGGCCAGGCCGAGGTCCGGCGTGATCAGGGCGCAGGTCTTGCCGGGGGTCTCCAGGGTCTCGCGCAGCAGCAGGGCGCAGACCTCGGCCGTCTCCTCCTCGCCCGCCCCGGTCACCGTCGACAGGCCCTTAAGCCCCTCCTCGAACGGGTCGACGCCGTCCTCGGCTTCCGCCCGCAGGTCATCGATCACCGCCAGCCAGTCGGCCGTCGCCCGTGCCGGCCGCAGCGCCTCGTTGATCACCCGCCGCCGCCAGCGCCCGCGCCGGTCGGTGTCCGGCCGCCAGGTGCGCACCGCCCCGCGCGGCACGTCGGCCAGCTCCAGCAGCCGCTTCATCGCCCCCTGCGGATGCTGGTCCTCGACCTCGGCCCAGGCGCTGTCGGCCAGGTCCTCGTCGAGGCCGGGCAGGATCACCGCCCCGCGCGGCAGGCCGGCGATCACCTTCAGCAGCCGCGCCGTCGCCGGCTGCGCCCCGGTCGAGCCGGCGGCGATCACCGGCCCCTGCGGCGGATGGTCGGTCCAGGTTCGGCTGAGATGGTCGAGCAGCTTCACCCGCCGGTCGGCCACGTCCATCAGGCCGAGCTCCTGCAGCCGCCGGGGCCACTCGCGGATCGTCAGGTTCAGCACCCCGGCCGAGATCTGCCAGTGCAGCGCCAGGTCCTGGTCGACCAGGTCCTCGATCCGCTCGGCCACCGGCGCCTCCTCGATCGCCGCCGCGTCGAGGAAGGCGGCCAGGGCGTCGGCCAGTTCCAGCGCATGGCTGGCGCCCAGCCCGACTTCCGAGGCGCGATTGACCATCGCCGCCAGCTCGAACCGCCGCCGCATCGGATCGATAGCCGGGGCCAGGTCCAGCCCCGCATCCCCCGGCTCGAACGGTGGCTCCCCCTCCTCGAGGTCGCCCAGCGCCCGGATCTGCGGCAACAGCACCGCCCGCCCGCCGGACGCCTTCAGGAAGGATTCGGTCAGCGCCCGCACCGCGCGGCGGGTCGGCACCAGCAGCAGGGCGCCGGGGGTGTCCTCCGGTCCCGGCAGGGCGTCGACCAGCCCGGCCGCCAGGTCGTCGAGGAACGGCCGGTGGGCGGGGATGGAGAACCAGTTGGCCGGGTGATCAGTCATCGGCGACGAGGGTAGACCGCGTCGCGGCCACGCGCATCAACTTGCCGCCAGCTTCGCCTCGGCCAGATCCCGCGCCCCGGGATCGCCGACATGCATCCATAGCCCCGGCGGGCTCACCCCGTAGATCCGCCCGGTCTGCGCCAGCGCCTTCCACAGCGGCAGCAGCGAGAACGGCCCCGCCGGCCCGTCCCGCACCACCGACGGCTTGCAGATGTGCAGCCCGACATAGACGAAAGGCGCGATCTCGCCCGGCTGCTTGAACCGGACGCGGCCGTCCTCCTCCAGGAACACATCCCCGGTGTCGTGAAAGCCCAGCGACGTCTCCGTCGGGGCCAGCATCAGGCAGACGTCCATCTTCGCCGGGTCCCAGAGCGCGGCCACCTGTTCGATGGCCGCCGCCTCGCCGTCCAGCCAGATGGCGTCGATGTTGGCCACGAAGAAGGCCTCGTCGGGCAGCATCGGCAGGGCGTGCTTGACGCCGCCGCCGGTCTCCAGCGCCTGGGCCCGCTCGTCGGAGACCACGATCCTCGGCGCTGTGGCCCGGCCCTTGAGGTGCGCCTCCATCAGATCGGCGAAGTAGTGGACATTGACCACCGCCGTCTCGACCCCGGCCGCCGCCAGCCGGTCCAGCATATGGTCCATCAGCGCCTTGCCGCCGACTTCGACCAAGGCCTTGGGACGGTCGTTGGTCAGCGGCCGCATCCGGGTGCCGAGCCCCGCCGCCAGCACCATCGCCGTCTTCGGCCCGCTCATCGCCGCGCCTCCGCCGGAACGTGCCGATCGAACCAGGCCTTCAGATCGCCCAGCGCCGGGTCGGCCAGGCAGAGGTCGAGATAGCCCCACAGCCTCGGCAGGAAGCCCTCGTACTTCGGCTTGCCGTCCCGCACGACCAGCCGGGCGAAGATGCCGATGATCCGAGCCACGTTCAGCGCGCCGAGCGCATGGTAGTCGCTGAGGAACCTGTCCCGATCCAGCCCCGGATGCGCCGCCAGGTAGCGATCCAGTCCCGCCGCCTCCCGCTCCGGCGTCACCTGCCGGCGGGCGTCG
Source organism: Caulobacteraceae bacterium (assembly GCA_004144935.1). Classification (GTDB taxonomy): domain Bacteria; phylum Pseudomonadota; class Alphaproteobacteria; order Caulobacterales; family Caulobacteraceae; genus Caulobacter. The sequence goes on from SDZP01000003.1 coordinate 6,881, forward strand.
TGCAGCAGCATGGAGAGGTCCCAGACCCGGTGCGCCTTGACCGCGTCCTGGAAGTCGATCAGCCCGACCCGCGCCGGCCCGGCCCGGCCCGGCAACCAGATCAGGTTCTCGGCGTGATAGTCGCGATGGCAGAAGACCTCGGCCTCGGCCTCGGCCCGCGCGCGGATCGGCGTCCACACCGCCTCCCACTCGGCCAGCGCCGCCGCACCCGGCGCGAAGGCCGGCCGCAGCTTCGGCAGCCAGTCCACGAACAGGTCGCTGGCCATGGTCAGGGCCAGCTGGTCATAGGTCAGCAGGGGCCAGGCGGCGTCCTCGCCGCCCAGCAGCGACGGCGGCGGCGCGGCGTGCAGCACCACCAGGGCGTCGATGGCCGCGTCGTAGAGCGGCGCCTCGTCACGGCCGGCCGCGATCTCCTGCGCGAACAGCCCGTCGCCGAGGTCCTCCAGCACCGCCAGCCCCGCCTCCGCATCGAAAGCCACGATCTGCGGCGCCGACAGGCCCAGGCCGGTCAGGTGGCGGGCGCAGGCCACGAAGGCGTCGACCCGCCCGGAGGCCAGCCGGTAGGCGGCGTTGAAGCCGAGCGCCCGGCGCTCCTCCGGCGTTGCGTCCGGCGGGCAGGGCGGGGTCTCGGCCCTTGGCGGCTGGTCCATGAAGATCAGGCTGGGCCCGTCGGCCGGCCACAGCCGCTCATAGGCCCGGGTCGAGGCGTCGCCGGTCAGCGGCTGGCGCCGCGCGGCCCCCAGCCCGTGGCGCTGCAGGAACGCCGCCTTCAAGGCCTCACGATCAGAACTCAAGCGGTCGGTCCTTCCAGGCGCCATGCGGGGTCAGCCGCGCCGTGCGGCCGTCTCCGTCGATAGCGATCTCTATATCCAGTCTGTCGGCCGGAAGGCGACCCTCCAGCCGCTGCGGCCACTCGATCAGCGCCGCCCCGCCCTCCAGCGCCTCGTCCAGCCCGATCTCATAGGCCTCGTCCGGGTCGCTGAGCCGGTAGAGGTCGAAGTGGGCGACCGGGAAGTCGGCGCCGTCATAGAACTGCACCAGGGTGAAGGTCGGACTGGGGACCTCTTCGGTCGCGGTGGTCAAGGCGCGGATCAGGGCCCGCGCCAGGGTCGACTTGCCGGCCCCCAGCGGGCCGGAGAGGCAGATGGCTTCGCCGGGGCGGAGAGCCAATGCCAGCTTTCGTCCCAGCGCCTGAGTTGCCGGTTCATCAGGCAGGCGGATCACGCTCACGCCCCTCAAAACACCGCCTCCGGATCATTCTGAAGCACCTGCTCGACGAACCGCTTCAACGCCTCGCTGACCTCGCCGGAATCCCCCTCCAGCCGCGCCGGCGGGATCGTCCGGCCGACCGTCAGCGCGAACTTCCGCCCCGTCTTGTTCAGCAGCTCGTGGAACAGGGTGATGTCCCTCAGCTCCGGCGAGAAGCCGTTGAAGAAGTGAAACAGCGTCGACCAGGGCCCGGAGACATGCACCGGCGTCACCGGCGCCGCATACTTCTGCGCCACCGAGATCGCCGTCGGCATCCAGGGCTTGTCGGTCAGCACCCCCTGCGCATCGCGCCGCGACAGCACCCCGGCCGGGAAGATGGCCAGGCAGCGTTCCGCCTCCATCGCCTCCCGGGTCATCTGCAGCGTCAGCCGCGTGCGCTCCCGGCTGCGCTTGGCCTTGACCCATTCGACCGGGATCAGCGCCTCGTCAAAGCGCGGGCAGACCCGGTGGGCGTCGGAATTGGCGTAGAAGACCACGTCCGGCCGCGGCCCCTTGAGAACGTCATAGAGGGCGATCCCGTCGGCGATGCCGGTCGGATGGTTGGCCACCACGATCAGCCGGCCGGTCACGGGCAGATGCTCGATCCCCCGCACCGTTGTCTCCAGCGCCAGCAGGTCGGAGATGTAGGCCAGGGCGTCGGCCCCGCCCATCGGGGCGATGGCCTCGGCCATGGCTACCGCCTGCGGATAGTGCAGGGCCCGGTAGAGCGGCGGGCGGACCACGGGCCAGATCGGCGACCCCGCCAGCTTCGGCGCGCGCTCCTCGATCAGCACATCGACGATGTGTTTTTCGCCCATGACCCGGTCTTAAGGCGAAACGCCCCTAGGCGACCAGAGCGTCGAACTCATCGACCAGCCGCTCCAGCTGCGTGCAGCCGGCCGCCCAGAAGCTCTTCTGGCGCGGATCCAGCCCGAACGGCTCCAGGGCCTCGACGTAGGTGGCGGTGCCGCCGGCGGCGAGCAGCCTCTCGTAGACCGGGGCAAAGCCGGCCGGGTCCTCGCGCCGCTTCTCCATCAACGCCCGCACCAGCAGGTCCCCGAAGGCGTAGGCGTAGACATAGAAGGGCGCGTGCACGAAGTGGCTGACGTAGGACCAGTAGTGCTCATACCCGGGATTCAGGCGCACCGCGGGGCCGAGGCTGGCTCCCATCACCTCCAGCCACAGCCCGCCGATCTCCTCCGGCGACAGCTCGCCGGCCTTGCGGGCCTCGTGGAAGCGGGTCTCGAACTGGTGGAAGGCGATCTGCCGGACCACGGTGTTCAGCCCATCCTCGATCCGCCCGGCCAGCAGGCCCAGCTTCTCTTCCGGACGGGCCTCGGCCAGCAGCCGCTCGAATACCAGCCCCTCACCGAAGATCGAGGCCGTCTCGGCCAGGGTCAGCGGCGTGTCCGACAGCAGGGTGCCCAGCGGGGCCGCCAGGGTCTGATGCACCGCATGGCCAAGCTCATGGGCCAGGGTCAGCACGTCGCGCCGCTCGCCCATGAAGTTCATGAACACATAGGGGTGGCGGCTGGCGCAGACCGGATGGCTGTAGGCCCCCGACTGCTTGCCGGGCCGCGGCCGGGCGTCGATCCACGGCTTGTCGAAGAAGACCCGCGCCCCGTCGGCGAACTTCGGGGCTAGGGCGCTGAAGCTGTCCAGCACCATGGTCCTGGCCTCGCTCCACTCGTAGAGCCTGGGCTGGGCGCTGGTCAGCGGCGCATTGCGATCCCAGTGATCCAGCGTCTTCTTGCCCATCACCCGGGCCTTCAGGGCGTAATAGCGGTGCGAGGTCGCCGCATAGGCGTCGGTCACCGCCTCGACCATGGCGTCCACCGACTGGCCATGCACCTCATTGGCCAGGTGCCGCCCCTCGGCCGGGTAGCTGTATTTGCGCCAGCGATCCTCCACCTGCTTCTCGAACGCCAGGGTATTGAGGCAGAGGCTGATGGTCGCGCCATTGGCCTCCAGCGCCGTCGCCAGCCCGCCCGCCGCCGCCTTGCGCCGTTTGACGTCCGGATCGCTCAGCCGGTTGAGGGTCTCGGGCAGGGTCAGGCTCTCGCGCCCGACCTTCGCCCGCAGGCCCGCCAGGGTGTCGTCGTACAGCCGCGACCATCCCGCCACCGCCGGCGAGCGGTCCAGCAGCAGGGTTTCCAGCTCCTCGCTCAGCTCATGCGGCCGTGACAGCCGCACCCGCCGGATCCAGGGCGTCCAGCGTTCGGCGCCCGGGTGCGCCTTCAGGGCCGCCGCGATCTCGGCGTCCTCCAGCTGGTTGAGCTCCAGGGTGAAGAACAGGGACTTGGCGGCGATCTCGGCGCTCTTCATCCGGAAATCAGACTCGAACTTGGCCCAGCGCGGATCGTCCCGCGCCGTCGAGGCCGACAGCGAGGCGAAGGCGCTGACCGCATACAGCCCGTCGGCCGCCTGTTCGTACAGCGTGATGCCCTTGTCGATCAGGGCGCCGAGCGTCGCCGGCTCGCCCCGGGCGGCCAGGAACCGCCCGGCCAGCTCGGCCAGGGCCTCGTTGGCGGCCCGCGCCGCGTCGACATCGGCGGCGATGCGGGGGTCGGCGCGGTCGGCATAGAGGTCGGCGAGGCTCCATTCGGGAGCGGCGGCGGTGATCTTGGCAAGGGCGGTCATGCCGAGGATTTAGGCCTCTCGTCCGGCCAAGGGTAGGCCCTGGCTCGCTTAATCGGGGTCGAGGTCCGACAAACCGCCGCCGGAAGGCCGTCGGACGGGCCGGCCGTGGCCAGCCCCTGACCCACCGGCGTCGCCGCATCGTCTGGTACTCATTTTCAGGAAACACGGTTAGGTGGCCTTAACGCTCGGCGGATAACCTCACTCAGATCGGGGTCAGGATTCGACTGGGGCATGGATAGCGAGACACAGGGCGGCGCCGGGGCGCCCCTCGACGACAACGACGGCGTCCTGCCGGTCGTCAATGCGCCGTCCCTGCTGCTGGCCGGGATGATCGCCCCCCTGCCGCTGCTCTACGGCCTGACCCTCCCCTTCGGCGTCGCCCTGGCCCTGATCGGCCATCCGTGGCTCGGCCTGCTTTCCTGCCTTGGCAACATGGCCGCCGACACGGTCACCCAGCCGCTCTACCGGCGCTGGCAGGCGCTGGGCGACGCCTGCGCGCCGCACGTCATGGAAGCCCGCATCGGCTGGGCGGCCGGCATGCGCGCCTGCTGCGCTGTGGTCTGGCCGGTCGCCGCCGTGCTGGCGCGGGGCAATGCCGCCGACCTGATGTTCCTTGGTCTCTCCACCTGCCTGCTGATGAGCGCCGGCGTCGTCCAGAGCTCGCTGTCGCCGCGCCTCTACCTGACGACCGCCGGGCCGGTGCTGGTCGGCCTGGGCGTCGCCCTCATCGGCCGCTTCCCGCTGGTTCCGGCCCTGGGCCTGACCCTCGCCCTGCTGATGCTGGCCGTCATGCTCGGCTTCATGAGCGGCGGCATCTCCCGGCTGCTGACCCAATGGTCGGACATGGTCGCCGGCAACACCCGGCTGATCGAGCGGCTGCGGGCCGAACGGGCCGCCGCCGAGGCCGCCCGCGAGGAGGCCCGCCGGGCCGGCGAGTCGAAGTCCCGCTTCCTGGCCACCATGAGCCACGAGATCCGCACCCCGATGAACGGCGTGCTGGGCATGGCCCAGCTGCTCAAGGGGTCGGCCCAGGGCGAGCAGCGGGCCCAGATCGACACCCTGATCCAGAGCGGCGAATTCCTGATGTCGATCCTCAACGACATCCTCGACCTCTCCCGCATGGACGCCGACCGCATGAGCCTGGTCGTCGCCCCGCAGGACCTTTCCGAACTGGGCCGCGAGCTCAGCGGCTTTTGGGCCGCCGCCGCCGCCCAGAAAGGGATCGAACTGACCCTGGACGTCGATCCCGCCCTGCCGGCGGGGCTGGTCATGGACGGCCGGCGGGTGCGCCAGGTGCTGTTCAACCTGGTCGGCAACGCCCTGAAGTTCACCCCCCAGGGCCGGGTCGGCATCGAACTGACCGGCGAGGCCGACAGCGACGGCACGGCCCGGCTGCGCATCAGCGTGCGCGACAGCGGCATCGGCATCCACCCGGAGAAGCTGCCCCGCCTGTTCGACGCCTTCACCCAGGCCGACGACTCCGCCGGCCGCGATTTCGGCGGCACCGGTCTGGGCCTGGCCATCTGCCGCCAGCTGACCGAGCTGATGGGCGGCCGGCTGTGGGCCGAGAGCCGGCCGGGCCTGGGCTCCACCTTCCACGTCGAACTGGTGCTGCCGATCGCCGAGGTCGCCACCCCCGTCAGCAGCGCCCCGGCCACGCCGGCCGGGCCCGAGACCCGGCCCCTGGCCATCCTGGCGGTGGACGACAACGCGGTGAACCTGATGGTGCTGGAGCAGATCCTCGCCGCCTTCGGCCACCAGGTCAGCCGCGCCGTCAGCGGCCCCGAGGCGCTCGAGCGGCTTGGCGTGGCGGCCTTCGACCTGGTGCTGATGGACATCCAGATGCCCGGCATGACCGGCATCGAGGCCCTGACCGCCCTGCGCGGCCAGCCCGGTCCCAACCAGGACACCCCGGTCATCGCCGTCACCGCCGACGTCCTGACCCGCGACCGCAAGGCCTATGTCGGCCTCGGCTTCAACGGCCAGGTCAGCAAGCCGGTGCAGATTCCGGCCCTGATGGCGGAACTGGCGTCCCTGCCCGACGAGCGGACCATGCTGGTCCGCGCGAGCGCCTGACCTCCCAAAATTAACCCCCGACTCACGCCTCCTACACCCCGCCTTTACCCCCCTCTGTTTCAATACGATCCAACGAGCGCCGACCCGTGAGGTCGTTCGCCGGTTCTGGTGGGATGACTTCAACATGACCAAGACGGTCCTGGTCGTCGATGACGATCCGACTCAACGACGGCTGATCCAGGCCGTGCTGGAGCGCGACGGTTTCGCCGTCGCCCAGGCCGACGGCGGCGACGCGGCGATGAGCCACCTGCAGGCCGGCAAGCCCGCCGACGTGGTGCTGCTCGACCTGCAGATGCCCGGCCTCTCCGGCCACGACGCCCTCAAGGAGATGCGCGCCCGCGGCCTGATGCAGCCGGTCATCGTGCTGACCGCCTCGGGCGGCGTCGACACCGTGGTCAAGGCCATGCAGGCCGGCGCCTGCGACTTCTTCGTCAAGCCCGCCAGCCCCGAACGCATCATCGCCTCGGTGCGTAACGCCCTGTCGCTGGGCGAACTGAAGGGCGAGGTCGATCGCCTGAAGAAACATTCCAACGGCAAGACGACCTTCGCCGACCTGATCGGCGAGAGCCCCCACATGCGCATCGTCAAGCGCATGGGCGAGCGGGCCGCCAGGTCGTCTATTCCGGTGCTGATCACTGGCGAGAGCGGCGTCGGCAAGGAGGTTATCGCCCGGGCCGTGCACGGCAGCAGCGACCGGTCCGGCAAGCCCTTCGTCGCCGTCAACTGCGGCGCCATCCCCGAGAACCTGGTCGAGAGCATCCTCTTCGGCCACGAGAAGGGCAGCTTCACCGGCGCCAGCGACAAGCACCTCGGCAAGTTCCAGGAGGCCAACGGCGGCACCCTGTTCCTCGACGAGGTCGGCGAGCTGCCTCTCGACGTCCAGGTCAAGCTGCTGCGCGCCCTGCAGGAAAGCGAGATCGACCCCATCGGGGCCAAGCGCTCGGTCAAGGTCGACGTCCGCATCGTCTCGGCCACCAACCGCGATCTCGCCGACGGCATCCGCGAGGGCCGCTTCCGCGAGGATCTTTACTACCGGCTGAACGTCTTCCCGATCGAGGCCCCCTCCCTGCGCGAACGCCGCGAGGACATCCCGGCCCTGGTCGAGGCCTTCATCAGGCGGTTCAACGTCGAGGAGGGCAAGCGCGTCGTCGGCGCCGCCCCCGAGACGCTGGCCTTCCTCACCGCCTTCGACTGGCCGGGCAACGTCCGCCAGCTGGAAAACGCCGTCTACCGCGCCATCGTCCTGGCCGACGCCCCCTACCTGCAGCCGCACGATTTCCCGGCCATCAGCGGGGTGAAGGCGCCTCCGCCAATGGACTCGGGGGACGATGTCGTCCAGCCGGTCGCCGGCCAGGTCCCGCGCGCCATCCCCACCGCCCAGCAACTGCTGGCCGAGATGCCGGCCGACAGCCCGGTGCGCATCCTCGACGGCCACGGCCACCTGCGCACCCTGGAGGAGATCGAGAAGGACCTCATCCAGCACGCCATCGACGTCTACGCCGGCCACATGTCGGAAGTCGCCCGGCGCCTGGGCATCGGCCGCTCGACCCTCTACCGCAAGGTCCGCGAGCAGGGCATCGACGTCGATATCAAGGACGTCGGCTAGGGATTCCCGGCGCCCTGCCTTGAACGCGCCGCCCTGACGACGGTCGGACGGACCCCCTTTCCTGAGGGCGCGGGGTTTTCGACGGCCGCCTAGGGTGATCGCCTCACAATGAGGGGTGCGCCATGTTTCTTCGTTCCATCCTGCCCGTCGCCGCCGCCGTGTCTGCCGCCGCGGTCCTTGCCGTCGCCGGTCCGGCCGCCGCCCAGACCACGCTTCGCACCGAGAACGGCCTGGGCGCCATGACCCTGCCGACCGGCATCGAGCGCCACCCCCTGGGCGGCGACACGGCCGACACCCGCAGCTTCATCGTCCGCCGGCCGGGCCAGACCGGTCTCGACTGGGCGGGCCTGTGCATGGTGTCGATCACCAACCCGCCGAAGCCGCCGACCATGGAGACCTGGACCACCCTGGCCGGCATCTACCAGAACGGCGCCGAGCAGAAGGCCCGCGACCGCGTCACCGGCAAGGGCGGGACCTTCCAGAAGATGCTGCTGAACAAGCCTTGGACCTCGAAGACCGGCTGGCCCGGCTGGTTCACCGCCTACCAGGCCACCACCAAGGAGGGCGTCAGCGAGAGCAGCGTCTTCGCCGGCACCCAGCTGGCCGCCGATGTCCGCGTCGTGCTCAGCTGCACCAGCTCCGACAACGAGACCTTCACCCCCGCCGACCTGGCGGTGATCGAGAAGCTCAGTCAGTCGGTTTCGCTCTGATCCTTCACGGGCCGGCGACCGCCCATCGGGCTGCGCCGGCCTCTTGGCGGCGGCCCCTTGCCTGGCTTGGGGTCCTCGCCCTTGGCCTTGGCGGCGATCTCTTTCAGCTTGCGGTTCTGCATGGCCGACAGCGCCTGTCCCGGCGCGCCCAGCTCCGGATCGCCGAAGGCCCGGCCGTAGGTCTTCACCCGCTCGGCCACCGAGCCCAGGAATTCGCCTTCCCAGTCGGACAGCTTGACGCCGGCCTTGTCGGCGGCGCGCTGGGTCTTGCGCAGGGCATTGAGCGCCGAGCGCTGCGCGGCCTTGCGGGCCAGCGCCCTGAAGTCGGGAGGATCCTTCCGCTTCAACGATCCCCCAAGGGCTACAGGCCCCCGATGGCCGACAGGTAGAGGTCGATCAGCGCCTCTTCCTCGCTGAGCTTGGCCTTGTCCTGTTTGCGCATGCGCACGACCTTGCGCAGGATCTTGGTGTCGAAGCCGTTGCCCTTGGCCTCGGCATAGACCTCCTTCAGGTCGGCCATGACCCCGGCCTTGTCCTCTTCCAGCCGCTCGATGCGCTCGATGATGGTGCGCAGCTGGGTCTGGGCGGTGCCGTTCAGGACATCGACGGTGGGCTGGTCATCGGCCATGGAAAGAGGCTCTCACGGGAAGCGGAATTGGGGAAGGCGCGGTGTAGAGGAAACACCGCCCGGCCTCAACGGCGTCCGTGAGCAATCATGAGGACGCGGCCCCATCCTCCCCCGTTTACGGGGGAGGGGGACCACGAGGTGGCGGAGGGGGCGAGGGCCGTGCGCCGTCCCATCGGATTGCGCTCCGTCCCGCGCCCCCTCCACCACCCGCTTCGCGCGACGCGGGAGATGGTTACTCCGCCGCCAGCCGTTGCGGGCCCGGCCCGGTGCGCAGCCGGCTGGGCCGGCCATCGATCGACACCGGAACGTCGCCGTCCAGCGTCACCCGCCGCATCACCCGGTGCTGGTCGCCATAGTCGTCGACCGCGTAATGCTGGGTCGCCCGGTTGTCCCAGATGGCCACGTCGCCCTGGCGCCAGCGCCAGCGGACCGTGTTCTCCAGCTTGACCACCTGCTCCTGCAGCGTCTCGAACAGCCGGCGGCTGTCGGCGGCCGAGAGACCGATCAGCTGCTTGATGAAGTGGCCCAGCACCAGGGTCCGCTCGCCGGTCACCGGATGCACCCGCACGACGGGGTGCTCGGTCTCATAGACGGTCGAGGCGAACACCGCCTTGTGGCGCTCGATCTGTTCCTGGCTGACGTCGGGCCGGGCGGCGGCATAGTCGTAGGCGTTGGTGTGCAGGGCCCAAAGGTTGTCGGCCAGCAGCTTCAGGGGTTCGGGCAGGCGCCCGTAGGCCTCGGCCGTGTTGGCCCAGACGGTGTCGCCGCCGTACTTCGGCGAGACCACGGCCCGCAGGATCGAGGCCTTAGGATAGGCCGGCACGAAGGTGACGTCGGTGTGCCAGCTGGCCGCCCGGCCGCCCTTGTGGCTGTCGAGTTCGAGCAGGTAGCTGGAACCGTCCGACACCGGCACCGTCGGGTGGGCCACCGGGTCGCCCAGCCGGGCGGCGAAGGCTTCCTGGCTGGCGTCGTCGAGATGGCCCTGGTCCCGGAAGAACAGCACCTTGTGTTCGTGCAGCGCGTGCTCGATGGCCCGAAGGGTCCCGTCGGGCAGCTCGTGACTGAGGATCACCCCGGCGACTTCGGCGCCGATACGGCCGCCGACTCTTCGAATGTCGAGTACGGTCTTGGACCCAGGGATGGAGATGTTGCCGTCAGCGCTCATGGTCAGGCTCCTTTCAAGAACAGGGGGGAAACTATTCGGCCGCCGCCGGGACCTCGCCGCGATCGCGGGCGTCGAGGGCGGCGCGGATTTCGGCGTGTCGGTCGGCGTTCAGGCTGAAGCCGGCGATCAGCAGGGCGGACACGGCGTGGGCGATGGCCGGACCCAGGGCGAAGACCAGCTTCAGCCCCAGCAGAGCCTCGGGCGCATTCACCGCCCCGGGCTTGAAGCCCAGCCAGGCGACCAGCGGCAGGGCCACCCCGATGGCTGCCGCCGTCGCGGTCTTGCCGGTCAGGCTGAAGATCGAGAAGTAGAGGCCGGTGCGCTCCTCGCCCGTCTCCAGCCGATGCTTGTCGGCGACGTCGGAGATGATGGCCCGCAGCATCAGGTTGCCCGACCCCTGGGCCAGGCCCTGCGCGATGGTCAGGCCGATCAGCAGCGGCAGGGCGTCCGGCGTCACCAGCAGCAGCGACAGGTTGATCGCCACCTGGACCAGCTCGCCGACCACCGCCGTGCGATGCTTGCCGAGGCGATAGCCGATGCGCAGCCAGATGGGCCCGGCGAAGACCCCGAACACGAACTGCACCAGGAACAGCAGCGCCGCCCAGTCCGGCCGGCCCATGTAGGCGGCGACGAAGAAGACGAACAGGCTGGAGCGGACAAGCTGGCCGAGCGTCACGGCGAAGTCCGAGGCCAGCACCCGCAGCAGCAGGGGATTGCGCACCGCCGCCAGCAGGGCCCGCCGCGCCACCCGGCCGTCCACCGCGACCGTCGGCGGCGCGGCCGGTTCGGGGACCAGCCACAGGGCGCCGCCAATGGCCGGAACCAGGGTGGCTAGGATGAAGCCGCCCATCACCGCCACCTTCAGGCTCTGGTCGACGGCGACACCGGTGTGGACGGCGACCTGGTCCAGCGCCGCGGGCAGCACCAGCACCGCCAGCAGGCCGAGCGATGTCGCCACCTGCAGGAAGGCCTGCACCCGGCTGCGCTCGTGATAGCGGCTGGAGAGCTCGCCCGCCCAGGCCGCCACCGGGATCTGGATCATTGTCCAGCCCAGGTAGAAGATGGCCAACCAGGCAGACAGCCACACCGCCCCGGGCTTCACCCCGAAGGCCCCGGGGATGAAGATCGCCAGCGTGGCCACCGCGAAGATCGGCGTCCCCGCCGCGATCCAGGGTTTCCGCCGCCCGAACCGCGAGCGGGTGTGGTCCGACAGCAGGCCGACGACCGGGTCGCTGATCGCGTCCCAGATGCGGCTGAGCATGAACACCGCCCCGACCAGGGCCAGGCCGAGGCCCAACTCCTGGGCGTAGAAGGGCGGCAGGTAGACCGCCAGCGGCAGGCCCGCCCCGGCCAGGGGCACGGCCAGGGCCGAGAAGACCCCGAGGCGCCAGGCCGGCTGGCGGGCCGGGTCGGCGGGATGAGAGAGGCGCGCGGTCATCGCCCGGGCCCCTAGTAGGTCGCCCGCACGGTCACGCCGACCGTACGAGGATCACCGGGGGCGCCGAACAGGGCGCCGGAGTTGCCGGCCTGGGCGCTGATATACTGGAAGTACTCCTCGTCCCCGACGTTGCGGGCCCAGACGAAGACGTCGAGATGATCGTTCGGCCGCACCCCGGCCCGCAGGTTGACCAGGCCATAGCCGTCGATCCGCGAGTATGTGGAGTCCGTCGCCGCCGAATAGTAGCTCGACCGGTAGCTGGTCTCGATGCCGACATAGGCCTCGGCGTCCAGCGATCCCAGGGTCAGCGGAAACTCGTACTGCGCCCCGGCCGACACCGCCCATTTCGACACCCCGGGCAGGGCCTTGCCGCTGAGGTCGCAGGCGGTGGTGGCCGCCCCGATCAGCTCCAGCGGGCAGGGGCCGTTCTCGTAGTCGACATACTTGGCGTCGGTGTAGGACACCGAGGTGTAGGCCGAGAAGCCGCCGATGGGGCTGAGCCGCAGGTCCAGCTCGACGCCCTGCGACCGCACCTCGTTGATGTTGTCCAGATAGGTGCGCAGGGCGCCGCCGGCGGTGTCGACGACGTTGGCCTGGTAGTCGGTGGTGACACTGCGGAAGATGGCCAGGTTGGCGGTCAGGCGGCGGTCGAACAGCTGCGATTTGAGACCCACCTCGACGGTGGTGGTCTCTTCCGGTTCGATCACCGCCCGGTCCAGCACCGGATTGCCCAGGGTGTCGACCGGCAGGCCCGACAGGTTGAGCCCGCCCGACTTGTAGCCCTTGGCCCAGTTTCCGTAGACCAGCAGATCGTCGGCCGGGGTCCAGGCCACGTTGATCTGGCCCGAGAAGCTGCCGTCGGAATCGTCGGCCGTGTAGGCCTGCGGCCTGTTCAAGGCCAGCTTGTAGGCGATCAGGGTCGGATTGGCCGTGGCCAGGCCGCCGGAGACGGTGCTGGCGTACTTCGCCTCCTTTTCCTCATAGGTGTAGCGCAGGCCTGGCGTCACGCTCAGACTGTCGGTGACATGCCAGGTGAGCTGGCCGAAGGCGGCGTAGCTCCTGGTCGTCGAGGTGGCCACGAAGTCGGAGCGGTAGCCATCGACGAGCGCCGCCGGCAGCAGCGGGCTGAGCAGCCAGTAGGTGGCGTCCGACCCGTACAGCGACACCCCCTCGGCATCGATGTCCTGCCAGAAAGCGTAGAGGCCGGCGACATAGTCGATGGTGTGCGTGCCGTTGGAGGCGAGGCGGAATTCCAGCGAGCGCTGGTCCTGTTCATCGGCGTTTTCTGACCGCTCGATGATCTTCAGGCTGGTGAAGTCGGCGTCGTTGGCCGGGTCCCAGCTCCAGTAGCGCCAGGCGGCGATGGTGGTCAGGGTGACCGCCCCCAGGTCCCAGTCGGCCACGGCCGACAGCCCGCCGATCTCCTGGTTGGCGTGGGCCTCGGCGTTGGCGTCGGTCTTGCGGTCGAAGGGATCGAGGCTGGCGGGGCTGTAGCCCTTGCCCGCCGCCAGGGCCGGATACTGCGACGCCGCCGGCTTCAACGAGGCCCCGACCCCGGCGAAGACCAGCAGGCAGCAGTCGGTCTTCTGGCGGTTGTAGTCGCCGGTCAGACGCAGGTTGAAGGCGTCTGTCGGCGTCCGCAGCAGGCCTCCGCGCAGGGCGATGTTGTGCTGGTTGTTGACGTCCTTGCCGGTGGTGACGTTGTCGACGAACCCGTCCCGGCTGGTCACCGAAACGCTCAGCCGCGCCGCCAGGGTATCGGCGATCAGCGGCCCGGAGACCGAGCCCTTGGCCTGGATGAAGTCGTTGTCGCCGAAGGTCAGTTCGCCCTGCGCCTGCCAGTCGAAACTGGGCGCCCGGGTGGTGACGTTGAGGGCCCCGGCCGTGGTGTTCTTGCCAAACAGCGTGCCCTGCGGCCCGCGCAGGATCTCGACCCGCTCGATGTCCAGCAGGTCGAAGGTCGCCGCCGCCGGGCGGCTGTAATAGACTTGGTCGATGTAGATGCCGACCCCGGCCTCCAGCCCGTCGTTGGCCAGGCCCGTGTTGTTGCCGAGGCCGCGAATATTGACCTGGGTGTTGCGCGGGTTGAACGAGCCGAACTGCAGGCTGGGGGCCAGCTGGACCAGCTGCTGGACGTTGTAGGCCCCGGTCTTCTCCAGGGTCTCGCCGCCCAGCACGGTCAGGGCGATGGGCACGTCCTGCGCATTCTCCTCGCGGCGGCGGGCGGTGACGATCAGTTCGTCGACTTCGGAGGGCGCATCGGCCGCCGCGGCGGCCTCTTCGACGGCGCCGGCCTCGGCGGCCAGGACCGGCCCGCCGGCCAGCAGGGCTGTCCAGGCGGCCGAGACGGCCAGGATCGATCTCAGGTTTCTTGCAGACACAGGTATCCCCTCGAGCGCCGGGGGGAGCCGGGCGCCCTGCATGTGTGACGTGGATGGAAAGGGTAGGGATCGGCCGCCGAAAGCCGGCGGCGTCAGGCGGTCAGAACCGCATCAGGTCCGGGCGACATCGGCGCATGGCCAACCCCTCAAGCAACAGGCCGCCGCGTCCCGACCGACGCGGGCGAAAGCCCTTGGATGCCGGCACATTGCCCTCCGGCCCCCAATACCTACTGAATCGATGGGAATTGAGTCGCGACAGAATTTCTCAAGGCTGGATCAGCTTGTCGCTGCCCGGAGCTGTCAAAAATCAGGCCCTCGGGACCGAACCCGATATCAGAGAAGCTGATGGGACTTCAGCGTCGGCAGCAGAGCTGCAGGATCGGTGAAGTGCAGCACATGGAAGCCGAGCTCGGCCGCCCCCTGGATGTTGGCCAGGCTGTCGTCGACGAACAGCAGCTGTTCGGGCAGCAGGCCGGCGCGTTCGCAGGCCAAGTGATAGATGGCCGGCTCCGGCTTGATCATGCCCTCGTCGCCGGAAACGACGACAGCCTTCAGATGCCGCACCGCCGGGGCCATCGGCTCGATGGTCGGCCACACCGGCCCGGCCATGTTGGTCAGTCCGAACTGCGGAACGCCGCGGGCCGCCAGGGCCTCCATGGCGGCCTGCGTTTCCTCGATCACGCCCCCGAACATCTCGTCCCAGCGGTCCCACCAGGCGCGGATCTCCGCCTCATGCTCGGGGTGGCGGGCGATCAGGTCCAGGGTGTTCTGCTCGGCGGGCACGCCGCGGTCGGTCAGCCCGTGCCAGGCCAGGGTGCAGACAGACGAAAGGAACCGGTCGCAAGCGGCCGGTTCCTCGAAAATCTTCGCATACAGGGTCCGGGGATCCCAGCGAACGATCACATTGCCGACGTCCCAGAGGACGCCAACCGGGCTCATCAGCCCTGCTTCGCCTTGAAGCGCGGATCGGTCTTGTTGATCACGTACAGGACGCCCTTGCGACGAACCAGCTTGCAGTCGCGGTGGCGCGACTTCAGCGACTTGAGCGAGCTACGAACCTTCATGGTCTCTTACCGTACGGCTGCGGGGAACCCGCGCACGCGGAGGCCCTCATCTGAATTGAGCGGGCGGCTATAGGGGGAGGCGGCCGGGGAGTCAATGTCCGGGGCCCCCTTTGTTGGGGCTTCGCCGCGCCCGGCCGGGCCCTAAAGCCGGGGCTCCACCTGCCCGGAGCCGTCCCTTGCGCCTGCTGTTTGTCGCTCTAGCCGCCCTGGCCGTCCTCGTCGCCACCCCGGCCGCCGCCGCCTGCGGCAGCGCCGCCGGCAGGACCTACAGCGGCAACGCCGTCTGGGACGGCGGCGGGACCTACAATATCGAACTGACCCTGAGGGCCGACTGCACCCTGACCTACGTCATCTACATGGGCTCGACCCAGCAGGGGACCTGGAGCCAGAGCGGCAATCGGGTGACCTTCGACCTGCCGGCCCTCGACATCCACTACGCGGCCGAACTGGGCGGGCAGACCCTCGATGGGACGATGACCACCGGCGCCTCCAGGGGTCGGTTCAGCTTCGTCGCCCGGGACAGCGGACGGGTCTGTGGTCAGGGCATCGCCGGCATGCCCGACCCCTCGGGCCTGACCTATGTCGGCCAGGGACGCTACAACGGCGGCCAGGCTTTCGACATGGCCGCCCGCCTCAACCGCGACTGCAGCGTCACCATCTTCTCGGACGGCCGCGAGATCAGCGCCGGGACCTGGAGCCAGATGATGGGCATGGTCACCTTCACCACCAGCGACATCGGCGCGACCTACACCGGAACCCTGACCGGGCCCGGCACGGGCCTGGTCGGCAGCATGGACAACGGCGCTGGCAGCGTCGGGACCTTCAGCTTCAAGCGGAAAGACTGACGATGCGCCTTCCCCTGCGACTGGCCACGGCCGCCCTTCTCCGCGGATGTATGGCGCCGGGCGGTAGCTTCACCCTTACCCGGGACAAATGAGCGCCAGGCCCGGCGCTTTCGGCTAAACGGCACGCCGTGCGCCCCTTCACCGTCCTGGCCCTCCTCTTCGCCCTGACCGCCGGCCCGGCCCTCGCCGCGCCGGGGCTGGTCCGCGTCGAGACCGGCGACCTGCGCGGCGCCTCGGCGGACGGCGTCCTCAGCTTCAAGGCCATTCCCTACGCCGCTCCGCCGGTCGGCAGGCTGCGCTGGCGGATGCCCCGGCCGCCGGCGCCCTGGGACGGGGTCCGCGACGCCACCGCGTTCGGTCCCGCCTGCCTGCAGGCGCCGGTGCTGGGCGAGTCCTATCCCGTCCCCGGCCCCTACAGCGAAGACTGCCTGACCCTCAACGTCTGGGCGCCGGCCGAACCAGACCGACCCCTGCCGGTCATCGTCTGGATCCACGGCGGCGGCTTCACCAACGGCGGCGCCGCCTCAAGGGCCTTCGACGGGGCGGCGCTGGCCGGCCAGGGGGCGGTGCTGGTCAGCCTCAACTACCGGCTCGGCCGCTTCGGCTTCTTCGCCCATCCGGCCCTCACCGCCGAGGCGACGGGTGAGGCCAGGGGCAACTACGGTCTGGCCGACCAGATCGCCGCCCTGCAGTGGGTCAGGCGCAACATCGCCGCCTTCGGGGGCGACCCGGGCAATGTCACCCTGATGGGCGAGTCCAGCGGCGGCCTGGCCGTCGCCGCCCTGATGACCAGCCCGGCCGCCGAGGGCCTGTTTCACAAGGCCATCATCCAGTCGGCCGGCGGGCGCCAGCCGCTGCCCGCCCTGACCGGCCCCAGCCTCGACGGCGGCCGCTCCATGGAGGCGATCGGGGCGGCCTTCGCCGGCCACCGCCGCACGGCCCGGCAGCTACGCCGCCTGAGCGGCCGCCGGGTTCTGGCCGGCCGCAACATGGTCGACAACATCGAGCGCCGCACCGCCGTCAACCTGATGGTCGACGGGACCCTGCTGCCCGGCGATCCCCTGACCCTGTTCGAACAGGGCCGCCAGGCGCGCGTGCCCCTGCTGATCGGCGCCAACAGCGACGAGCTGACCCCCGTCTTCGGCGCGGTCTCGGGCCTGGCCATGGCCCAGTTCGGGCCCCGCGCCGCCGCCCTGCGCCAGGCCTGGCGCCCGCCCGGCGGCCCCGACCAGACCCACCGCTTCGTCTCCGACCTGCTGGCCGTCGAGCCGGCCCGCCGCATGGCGACGCTCGCCGCCCGCACCGGCCAGCCGGTCTTCCTCTACCGCTTCGGCTATGTGGCCCAAAAGGAGCGCCGACCCGGCCGGGGCGCGGCCCACGCCAGCGAAATCCCCTACGTCTTCGACAACCCCTCCGGCCTGCGCCGCCCCACCGACCCCGACCGCGCCATGGCCTCGGCGGTGAGCGCCGCCTGGGTCCGCTTCGCCCGCACCGGCGATCCCTCCGGTCCGGGCGGCTGGGACTGGCCGCGCTATGACGAGACCCGCCCCGTCCTGGTCATCGGCGAGACCGGCCCGCGGCTTGTCCACGACCCCGACGGCGAGCGCCTGGACCTCATCGAGAGCCTCTACCCCACCACGATCTGGACCTGGCCCCGGCAGTAACGCCCCCCTTGTGGGGGCCTCGGCCGCAGCCGCCCTTTGCTAGACAGACACGGTCATCATTTCCGGAAGCCGCCGTCATGCGTCTGTTGTTCAGCGTTGTCGTCATCATCCTCGCGCTGCTCGCCTTGCCAGCGACAGCTGAAGCCGCCAAGACACCCTGCGGGTTCCTGAACGGCCAGTACGACATCGCCGGCCGGACCTATTCTGCCGAGGTGGTTTGGCCACAGCGGACCCTCAAGGGCCTGGTCACCTTGAACGCCAACTGCAGCGCCATGCTGTCGCTGACGGGTCAGGCCTCGGTGATGGGAGCCTGGACGCAGAAGGACGGCAGGATGTCGATGAAGTTCGTCGGCCTGGACTTCCTCGGCAACGTGGCGGCTGACGGCGCGGTCAGCGGCCAGATGGTCAACAGCATCGACGATGTTGGGGCCTTCAGGCTCACCGCGCCCGATGGTGGCAGGGCTCCGAGATCCCCACCGATCCCCGCTCCCGCTCCCGCTCCCGGGGGCCGGTGCGGTAACCGGGCCCTGGACAACAGCCGGTTCCAGGGGCCGGTGGTCTGGCCAGGCGAAACCGTCACGGTGACGGTGTCGCTCAGACCGGACTGCTCGGCGACCTTCCTCGGCCCGGACGGGAAGGCGCTGCCGGGCGAATGGATCGAGGAAGACGGCGTTGCCTACATCCGCTTCAACAATGGCCAGTTCATGCTGCAGGGGCCCTGGAAGGGGGATCGGCTTGCAGGGGAGTACCTGCTCAACAATGCTTGGGGGCGGTTCAACCTGAAGCGCCAGCCCTGACCTGAGCCCGCTGATAGCGAGCGCCGTCGACGACCGTCATGGCGTCTTTGTGATGGCAACGTTCATGTCCGCCCCGCTAGCTTGCGCCCATGGATAGACGCGCCTTTCTCCTCCTGACCCTCGCCGGCTGCGCCGACCCGCAGCTGGAGCCGACCCTGACCCAGGCGGTGGGCTCCGGTTCGCCGCCGCCCGCGCCCGCCGCGCCGGCCCCGGTTCCGGTGGTTTCCGGCGATCCGGGCTTCGACGCCTGGCTGGCCCAGTTCAAGCCCAAGGCCGTGCTGGCCGGGGTGCCGCAGGCGGTGGTCGACCGCGAGACCGCCGGCCTGACCCCCGACACCGGCGTCGTCGCCTCCGACGGCCGCCAGCCGGAGTTCTCCAAGCCGGTCGGCGACTATGTGAAGGGCACGGTCAGCGATGTCCGCATCAGCCAGGGCCGCCAGTTCCGCGACACGCTGCCCTACCTGCCGGGCATCGAGCAGGCCTTCCGGGTGCCGCGCGAGATCGTGCTGGCCGTCTGGGCCATGGAATCGGCCTTCGGCAAGGTGCAGGGCGACAAGGACATCGTCCGCTGCCTGGCCACCCTGGCCGCCGACGGCCGCCGTCGCGGCTGGGCGGAATCCGAGCTCATCTCCGCCCTGAAGATCATCGCCACCGGCGAACAGACCCGCGCCCGCCTGAAAGGCAGCTGGGCCGGGGCCATGGGCCAGACCCAGTTCCTGCCGGGCGTCTACCTCTCCACCGCCATCGACGGCGACCGCGACGGCCATCGCGACATCTGGGGCAGCACCCACGACGCGCTGGCCTCGACCGCCAACTACCTGGCCAAGGCCGGCTGGAAGCCCGGCGAGAGCTGGTCGCGCGAGGTCCGCCTGCCGACCGACTTCGACTACAGCCTGACCGAAGGGGCCCGCGAGCCGCTGGCGGTCTGGACCAACCGGGGGGTGCGCCGCGCCGACGGCCTGGCCTGGTCCGCCGCCGACCAGGCCTCGAGCGCCGGCCTGATCCTGCCGTCCGGCTACCAGGGCCCGGCCTTCCTGATCTTCCCCAACCACGCGGCGATCATGAAGTACAACAACAGCACCGCCTACGCCCTCGGCGTCGGCCTGCTGGCCCTGCGCTTCGGGGGCGACGGCCCGCTGGTCACCCCCTGGCCGGCGGAGACGCCGCTCAGCCGCACCGACCGCGTCCTGGCCCAGGAGAGCCTGGTCAAGCTGGGCTACGACACCGGCGGCGTCGACGGGGCCATCGGCCCCAAGACCCGGGTGGCGATCCGCGCCTGGCAGCAGGCCAACCGCATCCCGGCCGACGGCTACCTGACGCCGCAGATGATCCAGTCGATGGCCATGCAGGCGGCGGGAATGGCGTCCCGGCCGCAGTCTTAGGGCTAGCCGCCGCCCTCGTCCTGCCGCTCCATCAGCGCCATGGCCGTTTCCTCGTCGTCGGGCGGCGTCTCGCCCGCGTCGCGCAGCACGGCGTTGCGGAAGGCGTAGACCAGCAGCGCCCCGAGGATCAGCGCGTTGAGGGCGAACGGCGCCTCATGGAAGACGCCGTAGAGCATGACGAACACCGGCGCGAGGATGACGTTCAGCCCGTTCACCGCGGCGATCGCCCCGGCCGCCCGCGCCTGCTCGTCCATCCGCACCGTCAGCGAGGCGCCGGCCGTGAACCCCGGCCGCGCGAAGCCATAGCCTAGCGACGAGATTGCGTAGCCGGCCACCACCGTCCAGTAGTCCGGCGAGAACACCGTGATCAGGTTGCCCAGCGCCGCTAGGCCGACCCCCCAGCGGAGCAGCTGCTTGGGCCCCATCGAGAACATCCGGATCAGGCCCCACTGGGCCAGCAGACCGGCCATCGCCCCGGCGCCCATGGCCACGGCGGTGAAGCCCAGGGCGTCCATCGGTTTGACGCCCAGCTTGTCGATGATCATGAAGCCCAGGGTATAGCCCTGCGCCGTCTGGCAGCAGGCCACCGCGAAGCCGTAGATCAGGAACGGCAGCACCCGGGGATCGCGCCACAGGCCCTTGTCCTGCCCGGCCCCGGCGAACCGCCGGTTCTCCCGCCGCTGGCTCTCCTCCTCCGGCAGACCCTTCCAGACCACGGCCAGCATCAGTCCGGCGAAGATGGCGAAGGCGAACATCGGCCCGGCCAGGGTCACCCCCGGCAGGATGAACAGCGGCGCGAGGAAGGGCCCGACCACGGTGCCCAGGCCGAAGGCCCCGGCCAGGGCGGCCATCTGCTGCGTCCGGTCGGCCCGGGTCGTCCGCTCGGCCAGGTAGGCCTGGGTCGCCGGGTTGGAGGCCGAGCCGATCAGCCCGAACAGCGCCCGGCACAGCAGGAACAGCACGAACACCACCATCGGCGGCAGCAGGTGGTGCAGCCCCACCGACACCACGCAGGCGCAGAGGGTCATCGAGACCATGAACCCCGCCAGCCCCAGCATGATCAGCGGTTTTCGCCCCCGCTTGTCGGATTCACGCGCCCAGATCGGGCTCATGATCGCCCACAGCAGAGCCGACAGCCCGAACACCGCCGAGATCATCCAGTCGGCGATGCGAACCTCGCGGGCGATCGCCGGCAGCACCGCCATCAGGCCGGTGTTGCCGATGGCCACCACGATGGACACCGAAAACAGGATGGCGAAGGAGCGCGGCTCCAGCTTGATTCCGGCCACCGGGCCGGTCGGTGTGGCGTTGTCGGGCATCTGAACGGTGTTAAGGCGGGTCGGCGAAACGCGCAATCGCTCACCGGCCATTAAGCATTAACCGCCATGGTCTCCCCCAAACCCTTTTCCGGCGGCGACCTCTCTCATGTTCCAGATCATCGGCCTCGTGCTGCTCTTCGGCCTGGTGTTCGGCAGCTACCTGATGAGCGGCGGCAACATGAACGTCATCATGCATGCCCTGCCGCACGAGATGATGGCCATCGGCGGGGCCGGCGTCGCCGCCTTCCTGATCTCCAACTCGATGACCACCATCAAGGCCACCGGCGGCGGCCTCGGCAAATCCTTTAAGGGGCCGAAGTGGAAGGCCAGCGACTACAAGGACCTGCTCAGCCTGCTGTTCCTGCTGACCAAGACCATGAAGTCAAAGGGCGTCATCGCCCTCGAAAGCCATATCGAAAAGCCCGGCGAGAGCACGATCTTCAGCCGCTTCCCGCGCATCACCAAGGACCACTTCGCCGTCGACTTCATCTGCGACACCCTGCGGATGATGACCATGAACCTCGAGGACCCGCACCAGGTCGAGGACGCCATGGAAAAGCAGCTGGAGAAGCACCACCACGAGGCCCTGGCGCCCGCCCACGCCCTGCAGAGCCTGGCCGACGCCCTGCCGGCGCTGGGCATCGTCGCCGCCGTGCTGGGGGTCATCAAGACCATGGGCTCGATCACCGAGCCGCCGGAAGTGCTCGGCGGCATGATCGGCGGCGCCCTGGTCGGCACCTTCCTCGGCGTGTTCCTGGCCTATGGCATCGTCGGCCCGCTGGCCGCCCGCCTGACCGACGTGGTCAACGAGGAGGGCGCCTTCTACAAGATCATCCAGTCGGTCCTCGTCGCCCACCTGCACGGCAACGCCGCCCAGATCAGCGTCGAGATCGGCCGCGGCAGCGTCCCCTCCGGCGCCCAGCCCAGCTTCCTGGAACTGGAAGAAGCCCTCTCGGCCATTCCCAACGAGACCTAGGGCGGCCGACGCCGACCGGACAGGCCCTATGTCGGCTGACACAATCTGTGATCACGGAAGCGTGAGATGATCGCTTGCGGGCCGTGCTTCGCGGTCCATAGTCCCTGGGCGTCGCAACGGCGCCATCAACGAGAAACGTCGAGGGACACCAGGACCATGATCCGTAAAGTTCTCATCGCCACGGCCGCCGTCGCCGCCCTGTCGGTCGCCGCCTGCGGCAAGCCGGCCGAAACCAAGACCGAGGCGGCCGCCGTCCCGGC
>SDZP01000590.1 GCA_004144935.1 Caulobacteraceae bacterium
CCCTCGACCATGGCCGCATGGATGGCCAGCGAGGACGACAGGCAGTCCGAGCCGCAGCGCAGCAGGGCGACATTGCCCGAGCGCAGGCACAGGGCGGCGGCGTCGGCGGTCACATTGGGGCGGCTCTCATAGATGATGGCCAGAACGCCGATGGGGGTGGCGACACGGGCGATGTCGAGGCCGTTGGGCCGGGTCCAGCGGGCGGTCTCGCGGCCCAGGGGATCGGGCAGGGCGGCGACCTCGGCCACGGCGTCGGCGACGGCCGCGAGGCGGGCGGGCGTCAGGGCCAGCCGGTCGATCAGGGCCTCGGACAGGCCATTGTCGCGAGCGCGGGCGATGTCGTCCGCATTGGCGGACAGGATGGCGTCGGCATGGGCGCGCAGGGCGGCGGCGGCGGCGTCGAGGGCGCGGGTGCGAACCTCGGGCGAGGCGAGGCGCAGGGCGTCGGCGGCGGCGCGGGCGCGGCGGCCCCGCTGGAGCATTTGTCCGGCGATGTCGGTCATGCGCCGCCCTCCAGCACCAGATCGTCGCGATGGATGGCGACCTGGGGCCCCTTGTAGCCGACCAGTCCCTCGATCTCGCCGGTCTGACGGCCCCGGATCAGAGCCATCTCCTCGGCGGAGAAGGCGGCGAGGCCCACGCCCGCGCGAACGCCGTCGGGGGTGACCACCAGCACGCTGTCGCCCCGGTCGAAGCGACCCTCGACCCGCTGGATGCCGGAGGGCAGCAGGCTCTTGCCGGAGCGCAGGGCGGCCACGGCGCCGTCGTCGATGACCAGTCGTCCGGCCGGATCGACGCTGCCCGCGATCCACGACTTCCATGCCGCCATGGGACCATCGGGGGCGGGGATCAGGGTGGCGCGGGCGCCCTCCAGAACGGCGGCCAGCGGGCGGTCGATCAGGCCCGAGGCGATGACGGTGGCGCAACCCGCCGAACGCGCGATGCGGGCGGCCTCCAGCTTGGTCCGCATCCCGCCCGTGCCGACCGAGGCCGAGGCGTTGGCCGCGCCCGCCATGGCCATGACCTCGGGCGTCAGGGCCTCGACCAGCGGCAGATGGGCGGCGTCGGGGTTGGAGCGGGGGTCGGCATCGTACAGGCCGTCGATGTCGCTGAGCAGGACCAGCAGGTCGGCGCGGGCCAGCTGGGCCGTGCGGGCGGCGAGGCGGTCATTGTCGCCGTAGCGGATTTCCTCGGTGGCGACGGTGTCGTTCTCGTTGACCACGGGCACGGCCTTGAGGCGCAGCAGGGCGTCCAGGGTCGAGCGGGCGTTGAGCCACCGGCGGCGGCGCTCGGTGTCGTCGCGGGTCAGCAGGACCTGGGCGGGGGTCAGGCCGTGGGGCGACAGGGCCGTCTCCCACGCCTGCATCAGCAGGGACTGGCCGGCGGCGGCGGCGGCCTGTTTCTCGTCCAGCCGGGCGGATTTCGAGAGCCCGAGACGGCCCCGGCCCAGCGCCACGGCGCCGGAGGAGACGACGATGACCTCGACGCCCCGGGCCCGCAGGTCGGCGATCTCCTGCCCCAGGGCGGCCAGACGCGCGCCATTCGGCC
>SDZP01000591.1 GCA_004144935.1 Caulobacteraceae bacterium
GGCCACCGTCTCGAACTTGTTGGCCGCATGGATGATGGCCTTGGACGGAATACAGCCGACGTTCAGGCAGGTCCCGCCGAGGCCGTCGCCGCCGTCGACCAGAACGGTGTCCAGGCCCAGCTGGCCGCAACGGATGCCGGCGACATAGCCGCCGGTGCCGGCGCCGATGATCAGGACTTTGGTCTTGAGGGTCTGGGTCACAGGTACTTCTCGAAATAGGGCGTCAATTGCGGAAGGGTCGCCCAGTGGCGGCTGTAGACCAACGGGCTGGTGTAGGACGGCGTGGGCTGCACCACGATGACGAGGTCGCCGACCTTGTGGTCAAGGTAGTTGAGGCACGGCGGGCCGCCGACCGGCGTCACCGGAAAACGAACCTCCAGCGCACCACCGACCTCGGCGGTGTCGACCGTGGGAGCGCCCTGTATGATCTCGAGGCTGACGATGTGCGCCCGCCCGGGGATGATGATGAGTCCGCCGCTGTTCTCCGGGGGAAGGGTCTCGACCCGCTCGACCCGCCCGACGAACATCGCCACGGACGGATCGTTGAGCCAGCCGTAGAAGTTCGGCGGCGGCGGCGTCAGACAGGCGGCGGCAGGCGTCGCCAAGGCGGTGACCGCGAGAGAGGCGCCGAGGATCAGGACTTTGGTCAGGGTCCGCGTCATGTCATTCGGCCCGAAGGGAAGGTCGAGCTACGCTGGCAGGGGCCGACGGCGCCTGGAGATAAACCTCGCCGCGCGATGCCCGCCCTGCCGCCGCCCGAAGCAGGGATCCGAGCGCCGGATCCACGACCCGTTCCAAAGGCAGTATCTGGTGCGGACCGGGGCCGTACGTCCCGTCAAAGAAATACAGGATGGCGAGATTGCCCATCACCGGCCGGTTGTGGGGTCTGCAATCCGCGCCGCCGCCATCGGCGAAAACGGAAAACCGGGGCGGGGCGCCCTTGAGAGCGACGACGGTCTCGTAGACGCCGTCGCGGCCTTCCGCCTGCACGACCCGGCCCAGCGCAATCGCACGGGCCTCTCCGCGCCACGCGCGCTGGTCCGCAAACTGTTCCTGAACCGTGCGCGGACGGGGCGGCGCGGCACAGGCCAGGGCCGCCGTCGAGGACAGGGCCAACGCGGCCACTATCATCATGCCGAACGCGGGGCGCATCACCCCTACCCCATCCACAGCGTCGCCGGATGCTCCAGCAGCCCCTTGATCCGCTGCACGAAGACGGCCGCGTCATGCCCATCCACGATGCGGTGATCGAAGGACGAGGACAGGTTCATCATCTTGCGCACGACCATCTGGCCGTTCCGCACCACCACGCGCTCCTCGATCTTGTTGGGACCGACGATGGCCACCTCGGGGTGGTTGATGATCGGGGTGTGGACGACGCCGCCCAAGGTCCCCAGCGAGGTGATGGTGATGGTCGAGCCCGATAGTTCGTCGCGCTTGGCCGAGCCGTCCTTGGCGGCGCCCGAGACGCGGGCGATTTCGAGGGCGGTGTCGTAGGGGTCGCGGGCCTCGGCGTGGCGGACCACCGGCACCATCAGGCCGTT
>SDZP01000592.1 GCA_004144935.1 Caulobacteraceae bacterium
GTGGTGAGGTCCGGCGTCGCGGTGGCGGGTGCGAAGGACATCGGCTTGGGCGCCGTGGCCTTGGTGCTCATCGGATCGATCGAGCCGGTCTTGAGCGAATCCACCAGCTCGATCGATCCGATGAGCACCAAGGCCACGGCGCCCAAGCCGATGTCCTTCGCACCCGCCACCGCGACGCCGGACCTCACCACCGCCTTCGGCCGCAACACCGACACGGCGACGCAGACCGGGGCCATCTCCCCCGCCGTCGAGGCCGCCAACGCCGTCGCCAGGCCGCCGGTCGAGGGCCTTGCCGCGCTCAGCATGCCGGCCCCGCTGGCGCTGCCCGAGACGGCACCCGTCGTTACCAGCCCGGTCAAGGTCGAGATGCCGCCCGAGGCCATTGGCCCCGAGCCGCTGCGGTTCGCCGCCTCCAATGGCGATGCGCGCGCCCAGTTCGAAGTCGCCGCCATCTATACCGAGGGCCGCGCCGTGCCCGAGGACCTGGCCCAGGCCGCGGTGTGGTACGAACGCGCCGCCGCGCAGGGCTTTGCCCCCGCACAGTACCGGCTCGGCAACCTTTACGAAAACGGCCGCGGCGTCACCAAGGACCTGCAGCAGGCCCGGCTCTGGTACCAGCGCGCCGCCGAAGCGGGCAACCGCATGTCGATGCACAACCTCGCCGCGCTCTACGCCGGCGGCGAGCTGGGCAAGCAGGATTTCGGCCCGGCCTCGGAATGGTTCGAGCAGGCCGCCAGCCGCGGCATGAAGGACAGCCAGTTCAACCTGGGCATGCTCTACGCCCGCGGCCTCGGCGTGAAGCAGGACATGCTGACCTCCTACAAGTGGTTCTCGCTTGCCGCCGAGCGCGGCGACAAGGACGCCGCCAAGGCCCGCGACGACATCGCCCGCTCGCTGTCGCCGGACGACATGAGCCGCCTCAACGCCGAGATCGCCGCCTGGAAGCCGCAGCAGGTCGACATGGCCGCCAACTATGCGCCCATCGGCACCTGGAACCCGCGCTTCGATCCCGGCGAGACCATCACCCGCAAGGAAGTGGTGCTCAACGTGCAGGCGGCGCTCAGCCAGCTCGGCTACGACACCGGCACCCCCGACGGCGTTGCCGGCCCCAAGACCACCGAGGCCATCCGCGCCTTCGAGCGCGCCACCGGCATGACCGAAGTCGGCGCCATCAACCCCCGCCTCCTCGCCGTCCTCGGCAGCCAGCCGGTCTAGGGCGCACGCAGCCATCCTCGGTCTCCCTTCTCCCCTTGTGGGAGAAGGTGCCCGAAGGGCGGATGAGGGGTATCTCTCACATCCGCGCTCGTAAAGGAGCTACCCCTCATCCGTCTCGACCTTCGGTCGATCCACCTTCTCCCACAAGGGGAGAAGGGAATCCCGACTGCCCGCCCATTTCCCTCCGCGTCAACTTACCCTTTGCTATTTCCTGCTAATACGAACCGATCAATCCAGGAGATTGTCGTATTTTCGTACCGGCCGGACGCTAAGTCGGTTGCGCCGGCCCCGAGGCCCCAACACCCCAGACGGTACGCCCCGTGCAGATC
>SDZP01000165.1 GCA_004144935.1 Caulobacteraceae bacterium
GTTTCAGGGCGGGCTGGCGGGGCCGGTGCGACCCCTCATCCGACCCCTTCGGGGCCTCCTTCTCCCCCAAGAGGGAGAAGGGACTTCAGCGCGCCCCGGCCCTGCGCAGGATGGCCTGCTGCATCAGGTCGACCGGCATGTCGGTCTCGGCCAGCACCTCGCCCTTGATGGCGCGGGGTTCGCCGAACAGGTGGCCTTGTCCAAACGCCATTTCGAGGTCGAGGATGTCGACGATCTGGCGTTCGCTCTCGACCTTCTCGACGATGGTCTCGACGCCGTAGCGGCGGGTCAGGCGGGCGAAGTCGCTGGCGTGGAGGTCCGGCAGCGAGCGGATGATCAGCCGGCCCTCGGTTTCTTCCAGCTGGTCCAGCAGCATCTGGGCCCCGACCTTGATGAACTTGACGTCGGAGCGGGCCAGGTCCTGGAAGTCGAGGTCGAGGTCGACGACCTTGTCGAGACTGAAGCGGAAGCCGAGGTCGGCGAGGCGGGCCATGTGGCGTGCCTCGACCGGGCCGCGCTGGTCGAAGGCGGCCTGGCCCAGCTCGAAGATCAGGGCGCCGGCCAGGTCCTTGTTGGCCGACAGGAATTCGAGGAACTGCGGGAAGAAGCTCTCGTCCGACAGGGAGGCGAGGCTGATGTTGCAGAAGATGCCGACCTTGCGGTCCTGCCGCGCCAGGCGGCGGACGATCTGCACGCAGCGGAACAGCAGCAGGTTGTCGATGGCGGCGACCAGGCCCATCGGCTCGGCCACCGACAGGTATTCGGCCGGCATCATCACCCGGCCGGTCTCGTCGCGCAGGCGGCTGAAGCTCTCGTAGAAGACGGTGCGGCGCTGGGGCAGGCTGACGATCGGCTGCAGGTAGAGGTCGACGCGGTTGTCGGCCAGCGCGTCGCGGACGGTGTCGAGCAGGGCGGCCGACTGCGGGTTGCGGCCGCGGCCGGGGGCGCGGGCGGCGCTGACCTGGTGGGAAAGCTGGTCCTCCAGCCGGTCGCTCATCCGCTGGACCAGGTCCTCCAGCTGGTGGACCTCGCTGGTCAGGGCCTCTGAGCGGCGCTCCGCGTCGACGGTCACGGTCTCGACGATCTGGCCGAGGCGGGCATCGACCTTCTCCAGCTGGTCGGCGAGGACCAGGTTGGCCTCGCGGACGTTGCCGATCTCGTCGCTGAGGCGGGCGTTGTCGAGGGCCATGGCGATCAGGCCGTGGAAGGCGAAGCAGAGGCCGAGGGCCCCGATGAAGGTGGCCATGCCGATGGCCAGGCCCGCCGGCGCGCCACGGCCGACCAGCACCGCGGCCAGCAGGGCGACGGCGACGTAGGCGGCGGTGAGAAGGCCCAGGGTAAGCTTGCGCATCGGTCCACGTCTGCGAATCGCCAAGTCAGTATCGGCGAGAGGGCATCATGGTGTCCAAGGTCTTAACGCCGCATTGGGAAATGGGTCAGAACGGGCGGAAGCGGTTCCCTTCTCCCCTTGGGGGAGAAGGTGGCCCCGAAGGGGTCGGATGAGGGGTCGCACCGGCCTGTGACACGACCCTGCCTGACCATCCAAACCCTTAGGATCCTGCGCGAACCCTCATCCGGCGCTTCGCGCCACCTTCTCCCCCAAGAGGGAGAAGGGATACTGAGGGCTTTGATGAGGCTGAAATCGCACGCGACTCTCAATCGCATCGACAGTGCGGCGGCGACCTGATAACGGTTCGCAAGTTTTTTCGGGATGGCGATGTCCAAGGATTTTTCAGAGTCCGCGAGCGCTTCGGGCGTGGCCGGCGCCGGCTTCGGCGTCCGGGGCGAGCCGCTGGGCGCGGCCAGGGCGGGGACGCCCGGGGTGATCGTGCGGGTCGACGGCACGCTGGCCGACGCCGGGGTGCTGGGGCCGGAGGAACTGGAGCGGCGGCTGCTGGAACTGGGCTTCGTCGAGGGGGCGCGGGTTGAGATCCTGCAGGAGGGCCTGTTCGGCCGCGACCCGATCGCCGTCAAGCTGGACGACATGCGGGTGGCGCTGCGCCGGCGCGAGGCGCGGGCGATTGAGGTGAAGTTTGACTGACGCTGCGCTTTCGCCCGCCCGCCTGGCTCTGGTGGGCAATCCCAACTCCGGCAAGACGGCCCTGTTCAACGCCCTGACCGGCAGCCGCCAGAAGGTGGCCAACTACGCCGGCGTCACCGTCGAGCGCAAGGAAGGCCATCTGACCACGGCCGGCGGCCGGCAGGTGAGCGTGCTCGACCTGCCCGGCACCTATTCCCTGCGCGCCCGCAGCCCCGACGAGGAGGTGACCCGCGACGCGGTGCTCGGCCGCCTGGCCGGGGAGCAGGAGCCGGACGTGCTGATCGCAGTGGCCGACGCGACCAACCTGCGGCTCGTGCTGCGGCTGATCCTGGAGCTGAAGCAGGTGGGGCGGCCCTTCGTGCTGGCCCTCAACATGTACGACATCGCCCAGCGCCAGGGTCTGCGCATCGATGTCGAGGGGCTGTCGAAGGAGCTGGGCGCGCCGGTGATCACCACCGTGGCCACCCGCAAGCGCGGCATCGACGACCTGGTCGCCGCCGCCGAGACGCTCTACGAAAAGCACCTCGAGAACCCCAACGTCTGGCGCGAGCCGAGCGCCGCCGAGATCCGCGCCGCCCATGGCGAGGCGCAGCGCATCCTGCGCACCCATGTGCGCCCCGCGATGCGCCCCGACACCTTCACCGGCAAGGCCGACGGGGTGCTGCTGCACCCGCTGGCCGGGCTGGTCATCCTGTTCTCGATCCTGTTTTTGATGTTCCAGGCGGTGTTCACCTGGGCGACGCCGCTGGCCGACCTGCTGGAAGGGGCGGTGCTGGGGCTTGGGGCGCTGGTGGCCGGGGCGCTGCCCGACGGCCTGGCCCAGAGCCTGATCGTCGACGGGCTGATCGCCGGGGTCGGCAGCGTGGTGGTCTTCCTGCCGCAGATCCTGATCCTGTTCTTTTTCATCATCCTGCTGGAAGACACCGGCTACATGGCCCGGGCGGCCTTCCTGATGGACCGGCTTATGGGCGCGGCGGGGCTGCACGGGCGCACCTTCCTGCCGCTGCTGTCGAGCCTGGCCTGCGCCATTCCGGGCATCATGGCGACACGGGTCATCGACCAGAAGCGCGACCGGCTGACCACCATCCTGGTGGCCCCGCTGATGACCTGCTCGGCCCGCATCCCGGTTTACACCCTGATCATCGCCGCCCTTATTCCCAACACCCGGGTCTGGGGCTGGATGAGCCTGCAGGGGCTGGTGATGTTCGGCCTTTACGCGGCCGGAATCCTCTCGACCCTGGTGGTCAGCTTCATCATCCAGCGGCTGTTCTGGCGCACCCGCAGCGAGCCCTTCATGATGGAGATGCCGGCCTACAAGACGCCGGACGCCATGCAGGTCGCCCGCCAGCTTTGGCAGCGGGCCTGGATATTCATCGAGCGGGCCGGGCGGATCATCCTGCCGCTGATGGTGCTGGTCTGGGTGCTGTCGACCTTCCCCTACCCGCCGCAAGGCGCCACCGGGCCGGCCATCGACTACAGCTTCGCCGGCATGATCGGCCACGCCATCCAGCCCCTCCTGGCGCCGATCGGCTTCAACTGGGAAATGTCGGTGGCGCTGATCCCCGGCATGGCGGCCCGGGAAGTGGCCGTCGCCACGCTGGGCACCATCTATTCGGTGGGCGATGTCGAGGGCAGCGGGCTGTCGGTGCTGGAGGGCATCGTGCGGACCCAGTGGTCGCTGGCCACCGGGCTGTCGTTCCTGGCCTGGTACATCTTCGCCCCGCAGTGCGTGGCGACGCTGGGCGTGGTCAAGCGCGAGACCAACAGCTGGACCTGGCCGACGGTGATGTTCCTCTACATGACCGCGCTGGCCTATCTGGCCTCCTTCATCACCTACAATGTCGCCAAAGCCCTGGGCTGGGGCTGACCTGAAAAAGGCCTGGATTGCGCGGGAGAGGCGGCTTAGGTCGCCTGTCCGCCGACGCCTTGGGGAATTGCCGTGATCCGTATCAAGCTGGCCGCTGTCCTGGCCTTGATGAGCGCCGTCCTGCTGGGCGCCCCCGCGCTGGCGCAGGACGGGCCGAAGGTGCCGGTCTTCGCCGAGGGCCGGGTGCTGGGCGATCCCAAGGCTCCGGTGACCATGCAGGCCTACCTGTCGTTCGGCTGCTCGCACTGCATAGACTGGTACGCCAGCGTCTTCCCGGTTCTCAAGCAGCGCTACATTGACACCGGCAAGGTGCAGCTGGTGATGGTCGAGGCCAAGGCCGGCCACGCCAGCTTGGCCGAAGCCGGCGCCATTGCCGCCCGTTGCGCGCCGAAGGACAAGTATTTCGCCGTCACCGACGCCCTGTTCCGCACGCGGCCGAAGCTGCTCAAGGGCCAGGACGACGTGGACGCCTACGGCCAGCAGCTGCTCGACACGGACCGCTGGGCCGAGACGGCGGTGGCGACCGCCGGCATCGACATGAAGGCCTGGCGGGCCTGTGACCGCCAGGCCGAGGCGAGCGCCTTCGAGGGGCGGATGCGCAAGGCGATGGAAGAGTATCCCGGCTACGAGGGCGGCACCCCGGTCTTCGTCTTCAACGGCGAGCCCGGCGACGGGGCGGCGCTCGACTGGGCGGAATATTCGATCAGCCGGGCCAGCAAGGCGGCCGGCAAGCCGCTGACCACGGCGACGCGCTACGACCTGTTCTGCGCCGGCGGCCTGACCCCTGCCGGCGGCGGCGAGGCGACGGTGTTCGAACAGCGCTGGAGCCGGCAGGGCGACCTCTGGCGGCTGGCGCGCGGGCCGGCGGCGGACAAGGGGGCGCCGGCGAAGCTGGAGGCCGGCGGCCAGCTGCTCGGCGACAGCGCCCGCGAGTACCTGCTGGACGCCAAGGGAAACCTGAAGCTCAAGGGCGGAAGCGGCGAGAGCCTGGACGCCGCCTGCGCCCAGATCGCGCCGACGCCGTTTCCGGCCTGATGGTGTGTTGGTCCAACAGGTTGGACCAACCGGTCGTCTCATGGTAAGATCGTCTGATGACGATCCAGATGAACATCGCCGAAGCCAAGGGAAAGCTCTCCGAACTCGTCACTCGTGCTGAAGCCGGTGAGGAGGTCGTTCTGGCGCGTAACGGCAAGATCGTCGCCCGGATCGTTCCGACGGCCGTGATGACCAAGGGGCCTCGGACGCTCGGCGCCTGGGCTCATCTTGGCCCGCTTGAAGACCCTGATCTGTTCCTGCGGCCGGACCCTGAGATGGAAGCCTGGCTGGCCGAATGGGAAGAGGCGCCGATCTGTCCCGCTGAATGAGACTGCTGCTCGACACACATGTCCTAATCTGGGCGGCAAGAGATCCGGGTCGCCTCAGCGAGCGGGTTCGGGATTTGCTGCAAGACCCTGGCAACGATCTGTTTGTCAGTGTGGTCGCAGCCTACGAGATCGAGTTCAAGCGCGACCGTGATCCGGACGTCGCCGCACTGCCCGCGCAGTTGACGCCAATTCTGCAGCAGATGGACATGGAGTGGCTGCTGCTGACAAATCGCCATGCCGCGCTGGCCGGCAAGCTGCCGCGCATTCACGGCGATCCGTTTGACCGGTTCATCATCGCACAGGCCAGGATCGAAGAGGCGGGCCTGGTCACCAAGGACGCGAAGATCGCGGCCTACGGCATTCCGACGATCTGGTAGCCGCTATCTCGTCGGAACCGGCGTCTCGCCGCGGTAATCGTAGAAGCCGCGGTTGGCCTTGCGACCCAGCCAGCCGGCCTCGACGTATTTCACCAGCAGCGGGCAGGGGCGGTACTTGCTGTCCGCCAGGCCCTCGTGCAGCACGTTCATGATGCTGAGCACGGTGTCCAGGCCGATGAAGTCGCCCAGTTCGAGCGGGCCCATCGGGTGGTTGGCCCCCAGCTTCATGGCGGTGTCGATGCTGTCGACGGTGCCGACGCCTTCGTAGAGGGTGTAGATCGCCTCGTTGATCATCGGCACCAGCACGCGGTTGACGATGAAGGCCGGGAAGTCCTCGGCGTTGGTGGTTGTCTTGCCGAGGCTGCGGGCGAAGTTGACGGCCGTCTCGTAGGTGTCGACGTCAGTGGCGATGCCGCGGATGACCTCGACCAGCTTCATCAGCGGCACGGGGTTCATGAAGTGCAGGCCGATGAACCGCTCGGGCCGGTCGGTGGTCGAGGCCAGACGGGTGATCGAGATCGACGAGGTGTTGGAGGCCAGCAGGGTGTGTTCGCCCAGATGGGGCGCCAGGCTGCGGAAGATGGCCTTCTTGATGTCCTCGTCCTCGGTGGCGGCCTCGATGGCGAGGTCCGCCGCGCCGATCCGGGCGACATCGTCGGTCGGCTTGATCAGCGCCATGGCCGGGGCGACGGCGGCGGCGTCGATGACGCCGCGGGCGGCCTGCCGGCTCATGTTGCGCTCGATATTCCCCAGCGCGGCGGTGATGCGGGCCGGGTCGAGGTCGTGCAGTCGCACTTCGTAACCGGCCAGGGCGCAGACATGGGCGATGCCAGAGCCCATCTGGCCGGCGCCGATCACGCCGACAGACTTGATTTGCGTCATCAAAGACACCTTCAGGTTCTTGGCCACACCAGCCCGCGAGGGGGGCCGTTCAATCCGGGTCGGACCTTCTAGCACACCCGGCGGCGGGTTCGCCAAGTCTTTGCTGCAATGCAGCGAAACGCTAGGCGGAGCAAGGGGTTGGCGGCTCGCGACGGCGTGTCCGACGTTACCAAGACTTAATGCCGCCGTCCGCATCCATTCGCATAGTTGTGGTCCTCTACCCCTGTGTAGACGGCGTGAAAGCGTCGGAATTTTCCTCCCCCGGAAACCAAGAAGGACCTTGTCATGAACCGTATCCTCCCCATCGCCGGCGCCCTGTTGATCGCCACCCTCGGCGCCACCGCCGCCAACGCCAGCGCCGCTACCGACGCCTGGGTCGCCAAGACCAAGGCCGCCCTGCAGGCCAAGGTCGAGGCCGCCGGCCTCGCCGACGACGGCAAGGTCGTGAAGATCAAGGTGCGCCTTGACTACGCCGGCGCCGAGGCCGTGCAGGTCGCCCAGACCAGCGGCTCGGCCGACTTCGACAACGCGGTGAAGAGCGCCGCCAAGGAAGCCGACGTGCCGCGTCCGCCGTCCGAACTGGTCGGCCGCTCCGTGACCTTCACGCTCGGCCAGCCGTAAGCCACAGGCTGCGATCTTCGGGCCAAGGCCTCAGGCCTGGAGCCGCCGCCTCGACGGGGGGGAAGTCTCGCACTTCCTCCCCGTTTTCTTTGCTCTTGCCGCGATCCCGCATTTCGCCTATTTCTGTCATAACAGAAATAGGCCAGATCGTCGAGGCGCTCGGCGTTGCGCGGTCGAACGTCTCGACCAGCCTGAAGGAACTGATGGGCTGGGACCTTATCCGGCTGGTGCATCTAGCGGGCGACCGCCGCGACCATTTCGCCGCCCGCACCGACCCCTGGGACATGCTTGAGCTGATCGTCGAGGGCCGCAAGCGCCGCGAAATCGACCCGACCCTGGAAATGCTGGACGCCTGTGTGGCGGAGGCCGAAGGCGACAAGGCCACGCCCGCCTATGCCCGCGAACGGCTGAAGACCATGCAGGGCTTCTTGGTCCAGCTGGACGGCTGGCACCGGCAGATGCGCGATGTGCCCAGGCCCACCCTGATCAAGCTGATCGCGCTGGGCGGGCGGATCGCCAAACTCATCGGACGATAGGAGGACGTCATGGGGACTCTGGCGGGCTGGATTGGAGGACATGGAATCCGGCCGGCGCGCCCGCGAGGGAGACTGGCGACCCCCCGGCGCCTGGATTTTCGCCGCCTCGTCGGCGAGGCGGCCTGGTCAAGGCTGCCGCTGGCGGTGCGGGAGCGGTTCGGCGTCCATCGCATCGGCGAGGAAATCACCTACCCCGGCGAGATGGTCGTTCGGGCCAGCCGTCCGGGCCGCTGGCTGGCCCAGGCCTGCCGCCTGATCGGCACGCCGCTGGCCCCGTGGACCGGCGAGGCGGTGTCGATGCGGGTGGTGGTCAGGATGGAGGAGCGGGGCGTTGTCTGGGACCGATACTACCGCTTCCCCGGCCGGCCCGAGATGCTGGTGACCTCGCGAAAGCAGCTGGGCCAGGCCGGCGAACTTCTTGAGGTGGCGCGCGGCGGTCTCGGCATGCGCTCGGAGGTCACCGTCGAGGACGGCGCCCTGCATTTCCGCGGCAGGGGCTATGTCTGGGTGGCGGGACCGCTGGTCGTTCCGTTGCCGAGCCTGCTGACCCCGGGGGCCGCGCATGTGGTGCATGAGGACCTGGGCGGCGGACGCTTCCGCTTCACCATGCGCTTCACCCACCCCTGGTTCGGCGAGACCATCTTCCAGCAAGGCGTGTTCGCCGACCCCTGAGCCGGCGCTATTGCGTCAGCCGGACCTCGGCGTTCGTCACCTTGTCGCCGACCCCGCCGGGCACCGGCACGCTGGAGCCGGCATAGTTCTTGTTGATCACCAGATTGGGGTTTTCCCTCATCTTGATGCCCTTGGCGACGATGACGGTCCAGGCCGATTGGTCGGCGATGGGATCTTTGCCCTTCACCAGCAAGGTTGCACCGGGGATGTAGACGGTACCAAGAAGCTCGCGGGCAGCGCTGGAGGAAATCTCGAACTCGTGGTTATTGTCACGGGTCGTCGCCACAACGAAGCCGGCGTAGGCCCCCTGGCGTCGGCCCCGCAGCCGGATTTGACTCTGGTCTGTGAACTTGAAGTCCGCGTCCTTGCCGAACACCAGCACGACGTCATCGCCGGTCAATTGGGCGTCGCCCTTCAACTCCAACTTGCCCTTCTGGAAATAGTGCTCGCCGGGCAGCAGAGTAATGGAGCCTCCCTTCTCAGCCTTGATGTTCCCGCAATGGACGCCTGGCGTCAGGATGAGCGGCAAGATCTCGGCGACCAGATCGAGCGGCGAGCATAAGCCACCTTGAGTCCCAATGGTCATGCTGGCGAAGGGATCGACGATTGGCGGGGCGTCCGTCTGAGCCGTAGGAGTGATCGCGCCGGTGGCAAGACCGGCCGCCTGAACAACGCCAGCTGACATATGGGCCGAGTTCTTGACATTGACGTCGGAGTTGGAGTGAACGAGGCAGCCGGGAGCCAGGAACCTGGCATTGTCTTCCAGAAACACCTCGTCCTTTTTGTCCGACCCATGGCTTAGGACGCAGAGCGGCATGTTGCCCATCTGCTGGGCGTTGGCCGTGACCGTGAAGTTCCAGCCGCCCGGGGGCAGCATGTTGGCGAAGAAGCTGTTGCGGTTGGCCACCAGCTGGACCTGGACGGTCCCTTCCTCGGTATCCGGGGTCACCGTGGCGTCATAGGTCATCCGGCTGCTCAGTTCGCTGAGCTGCTCTGCCATGACCGCCTTGGTCCGTTCGGACAGCCCGTTGTTGTCGGCCATCCCCAACTGTTTGGCGGCCAACAGGGCGGCGTTGTCGGCCACATCCTGCATCTTCGACTTGTCGGCGCTGACGCTGGCCAGGTCGACGCCGCCCAGGGTCAGGATGGCGATAACCGGGGTGACCAGGGCGAAGGTGGTGATGACATTGCCGCCCCGGTCGGCCGCCAGGCGATGGATCAGGGCGCCCAGCGCGCGGGGAGGGGTCATCAGGCCGGGTCCGACGGCCGGGCGGCGGCCTCGACGGCGGCGGCGAAGTCGGTGGCGGCCTCGCGCAGGGCCGGGTTTTCGCGCAGGGCCTGGCCAAGGAAGCGGGAGCCCTCCCGGGCCACCGCGCGCAGGGCCGCCTCGGCGCGGGTGCGGTCCTGGCCGACCCGGGCCCGTTCCTCGATCAGGAAGGCCTCGTTGGCGCAGGTGCGGTGGACGTAGCGGACCTGGTAGTTCAGCAGGCGCCAGTTGATCGGCTTGGCGATGAAGGAGGTCGCCCCGGCGTCGAAGGCGCGGTCGATGGCGGCGGTGTCCTCGCGGCCGGTCACCACGATGACCGGCAGATGCTCCGTGGCCGGATCGGCGCGCAGGCGGCGAAGCACCTCGAAGCCGTCGACATTGGGCATCTCCAGGTCGAGCAGGACCAGATCGGGCGCCTCGGCGGCGATGGCGGCCAGGCCCTCGGCGCCGTCGGCGGCCGTTGCCAGCCGCATGTGCTCGGAGGCCAGATGCACGGAGGCGAACTCGCGCAGGATCGGATCATCGTCGACGAACAGAAGACGAAGATCGGCCTGGGCCGAGTAGTAAAAGGCCCGCCGCAGCTGGACCCGCGCCTCCATATGTCACTCCCCGATACGCGGTTAGCCCACACATTAAGCACAAGGAAATTAATGGGGCGTAACGTCGCAGTGGACATAAGCCACGGACACAATGGAACTTTTCACGATTCGCAAGTCGGGCTCCCGACAGAGGGGTTCGATTCGCACCCGGCTGGCGCTGCTGGTGCTCGCTTCCGTGAGCGTTGCGGTGGCCGTGGTCACCCTGGTCAGCGCCGTTCGCGACGGCCGCCGCGAGGCCGCCCTGCAGCTGGAACAGTTCCGGGCGGCGGCCGCGGTCCTGGCCTCGACCAGCGCCGAGGCGACGGCGGACAGGAGCGCTTCCCGGGCCTATCGATCGCTGCGGGCCATTAACCTGCTGCCGGGCGTCTCCTACGCCCGCATCGAGACCCTCGATGGTCGGACCCTGGCCGAAACCGGCTCCGGCGCGCGGCTCAGCCGTGATGTCTCGGTGGCCGGCAAGGACAAGGCCTCGACCGCCTCCCTGCTGACTTCCGGCACCGTCGAGGTCCGGGCGCCGGTGGTGCATGGGCGCCAGGCGGTGGGCGAGGTCGTGCTGCTGGGCCAGACCAGCGGCATCTTCAACCGGCTGGGCGGCGCCCTGCTGGTCAGCCTGCTGGCCGGGGTGATGGCGGCGCTGGTCGGCCTGCTGGTCGCCTGGCGCATGCAGGCCCGCATCACCGGCCCGATCCTGTCTCTTAAGGACAGCATGGCCGCGGTGCGCGCCACCCATGATTACAGCCAGCCGACCCAGGCCCCGGACAGGGCCGACGCCGAGATCGCCGAGCTAGTCGACGGCTTCAACGCCATGCTGGCCGAGGTGCGGACCCGCGACCAGGAAATCGCCGGCCATGTCGAGGGCCTGGAGCGCACGGTCACCGAGCGCACCGCCGACCTGGTGGTCGCCAAGGACGCCGCCGAGAGCGCCAACGCCGCCAAGAGCGACTTCCTGGCGACGATGAGCCACGAAATCCGCACCCCGATGAACGGCATCATGGTCATGGCCGAGATGCTGGCGGCCGGCGAGTTGCCGGCGCGGCAGCGGCGGTTCGCCGAGGTCATCGCCAAGTCGGGCTCCAGCCTGCTCGCCATCATCAACGACATCCTCGATTTCTCGAAGATCGAGGCCGGCAAGATGGACCTGGAGGCCGCCCCCGCCGACCCGGCCGAGATCGTCGAGGACGTGGCCAGCCTGTTCTGGGAGCGGGCCCGGTCCAAGGGCCTGGACATCGCCGCCTTCGTCGACCCGGCCACGCCCGCGAAGGTGCTGGGCGATCCGACCCGGCTGCGGCAGGTGGTCGGCAACCTGGTCAACAACGCCATCAAGTTCACCGAGAGCGGCGGGGTGATGATCACCGTCGAGCCGGTTGCGGCGGGCCTGCGGGTGCGGGTGCGCGACAGCGGCATCGGGATCGCCGCCGACAAGATCGGCGGCCTGTTCGGGGCCTTCACC
>SDZP01000166.1 GCA_004144935.1 Caulobacteraceae bacterium
CCCCCGTAGCGGGCCGCGACTACCGCGAAACCGTCTTCCTCCCCGACACCCCGTTCCCGATGCGGGCCGGCCTGCCCAGGCTCGAGCCGGAGATCCTGAAGGTCTGGGAGGAGGCCGACCTCTACAACGCCATCCGCGCCGACCGTCAGGCCGCCGGGGCCCCGCTGTTCGTGCTGCACGACGGCCCGCCCTACGCCAACGGCGCCATCCACATCGGCCACGCCCTCGACAAGACCCTGAAGGACTTCGTGGTCCGCAGCCGCTTCCTGCTCGGCTTCGACGTCGATTTCGTGCCCGGCTGGGACTGCCACGGCCTGCCCATCGAGTGGGAGATCGAAAAGGAGTTCAAGGCCAAGGGCCGCGCCAAGGATGAGGTCCCTTCGGCCGAGTTCCGCAGCCGCTGCCGCGAGTTCGCCGACGGCTGGATCGGCGTCCAGATGGCCGGCTTCAAGCGCCTGGGCGTGCTCGGCGACTGGGCCAACCGCTACGCCACCATGGACTTCACCAGCGAAGCCACCATCGTCGCCGAGTTCCACAAGTTCGCGGCCAGCGGCCAGCTCTATCGCGGCTCCAAGCCGGTGATGTGGAGCCCGGTCGAACGCACCTCCCTGGCCGAGGCCGAGATCGAGTACGCCGACCACGTCAGCCCGACCATCTGGGTCAGGTTCCCGGTGACCAAGGGCCTGGACGATGCCTCTGTGGTCATCTGGACCACCACCCCCTGGACCATCCCGGCCAACCGGGCGATCAGCTTCAACCCGGCCATCGACTACGGCCTGTACCGCATCGACAGCCTGGAAGCCGACCTGGCCTTCGAGCCCTGGGTCAAGCCCGGCGACCGCCTGGTGCTGGCCGACAAGCTGGCCGAGGAGGTGCTGAAGGCCGCCAAGGCCGCCAGCTGGACCCGCCTGGAGGCCGTCGACCCGGCCGGCCTGACCACCGCCCATCCGCTGGCGGCGCTCGCCCCCGATGCCGACGACCGCAAGGGCTTCGGCTTCAGCGTGCCGCTGTTGGCCGGCGACCATGTCACCGACGACGCCGGCACCGGCTTTGTCCACACCGCCCCCGGCCACGGCGCCGAGGACTACCTGGTCTGGCTCAAGCACGGCCACAAGGACATCCCCGAAACCGTCGACCCTGACGGCGCCTACTACCCCCACGTCCCCCTGTTCGCCGGCCTGCAGGTGCTGGAGACCGAGGGCAAGAAGCTCGGCAAGTTCGGCCCCGCCAACCCGGCGGTGATGGAAAAGCTGATCGAGGCCGGCACCTTGCTGGCCCGTGGCCGGCTGGAGCACAGCTACCCGCACAGCTGGCGCTCCAAGGCCCCGGTCATCTTCCGCAACACGCCCCAATGGTTCGTCCGCATGGACGGTGAAGGCTCCGGCCCGACCCTGCGCGACAAGGCGCTCGCCGCTATCGACGCCACGACCTTCTATCCGGAAGGCGGCCGCACCCGCATCCGCGGCATGGTCGAGACCCGTCCCGACTGGCTGATCAGCCGCCAGCGCGCCTGGGGCACGCCGCTCGCCATGTTCGTCGACAAGGAAACCGCCCAGCCGCTGGTCGACGCCGCCGTCAACCAGCGCATCACCGACCTGATCGCCGCCGAGGGCGCCGACGCCTGGTACCTGCGTCCGGCCGCCGACTTCCTGGGCGACCACGACCCGGAGAAATACGAAAAGGTCGAGGACATCCTCGACGTCTGGTTCGACTCCGGCTCGACCCACGCCTTCACCCTGGAAGGTCGCAACAACACCCGCTGGCCGGCCGACCTCTATTCCGAAGGCTCCGACCAGCATCGCGGCTGGTTCCAGTCCTCCCTGCTGGAGGCCTGCGGCACCCGCGGCGTCGCGCCCTACAAGGCGGTGGTGACCCACGGCTTCACCCTGGACGAGCAGGGCAAGAAGATGTCGAAGTCGCTGAAGAACGTCATCGACCCGGCCGACATCATCAAGGAATACGGCGCCGAGATCCTGCGCATGTGGACCGCCATGGTCGACTACGCCGAGGACCAGCGGATCGGCAAGACCATCCTGGCCGGCGTCTCCGACGCCTATCGCAAGCTGCGCAACACCCTGCGCTACATGCTGGGCGCCCTGGCCGACTTCGACCCAGCCGAGCGCGTGCCGCTGGACGAACTGCCGTCGCTGGAGCGCTATATCCTCCACCGCCTCTGGGAGCTGGATGGCCAGGTGCGCGCCGCCTACGGCGCCTACAACTACGCCGATGTCCTGCGCCCGGTGCTGGACTTCTGCCAGGGCGACCTCTCCAGCCTGTTCTTCGACATCCGCCGCGACAGCCTCTACTGCGACCGCCCGGACTCGCTGAACCGCCGCGCCTACCGCACGGTGCTGGACGCGGTGTTCGAGCGGCTGACGGCCTGGCTGAACCCCATCGCCCCCTTCACCATGCACGAGGCCTGGGCCAGCCGCTTCCCGGACGCGAAGGCCAACGCCTTCCGCGTCATCCCGGACACCCCGGCCGACTGGCGCAACGACGAGGCGGCGGCCCGCTGGAGCAGGATCGAACAGGTGACCTCGGCGGTCACCGCCGCTCTCGAGGTCGAGCGCCGCGAGAAGCGCATCGGCTCGTCGCTGGAGGCCGCCCCGGTGGTCGCCGTCGGCGATCGGTCCCTGCTCTCGGCCTTCGAGGGCCTCGACGCCGCCGAAATCTTCCGCACCAGCTCCGCCCGCTTCAAGGAAGGCGGGGAGGGGATCAGCGTCGATCCCGCCCTGGCCGAGGGCGAGAAATGCGCCCGCTGCTGGCGCATCCTCACCGAGGTCAAGCCGGCCACCCAGCTGTGCCTGCGCTGCGAGGACGCCGTCGCCGCCTGGGACAAGGCCCACGCGGCCTGATATCGGTTTGGCCGAACCTCTATGGAGCGCTCCGGTTTGAGCATCGAGACCCCGGAAACACCGCCAGAACCCCTGGGCGACCCCCAGATCGCTCCGGCCCCGATGCCGGCCGCCGCCGAAAGGCCGGCGGCCGCCGCCGGTCAGGGCCCGACCGCCTACAGCCTGGCCCTTGCCGTCCTGCTCGGCGACCAGCTCAGCAAGCTCTGGTTCCTGAACCAAGGCTTGATCGAGGGCGAGAGCCGCGAGGTCTTCGGCCCCTTCTCGCTGACCATGGTCTGGAACCGGGGCGTCTCGTTCGGCCTGTTCCGGGCCGAGGTCGACTGGGTGCGCTGGGCCCTGACCCTGTTCTCGCTGGCCGTCGCCATCGTCATCGCCTTCTGGGCCCGCAAGGTTCAGCGGCCGTTGCTCGGCTGGGCCTTCGGGCTGATCATGGGCGGCGCGGTCGGCAACATGATCGACCGCATCCGCTTCGGGGCGGTCGCCGATTTCCTCGATTTCACCGACCTGATGTTCCCCTGGGTGTTCAACATCGCCGACAGCGCCATCAGCATCGGCGTCGTCCTCCTTCTGATCGACACATTCCTCGCCGAGCGTAAGCAGAAGAGTCGCTGACTGACCCGGTTGGCGCCCGCAGCGTTCTGGCGTATCTGATCCCATCTGAATTTGGCCGGGGGGCCACTGGAGTTCTTTCTTTGGCTATGAAGCTGAACCGCGCGATCGTCATCACCGCCCTGGTGGCAAGCGCTGGCCTCGCCGGTTGCCAGTCCGCCTCCAAGGCGCTTGGCATGTCCAAGATCACCCCGGACGAGTTCAAGGTCGTCACCAAGGCCCCGCTGGTCGTGCCGCCGGACTACGCCCTGCGCCCGCCGGCCCCCGGCGAGCCGCGCCCGGCCGAGCTCGAGCCCGACAGCGCCGCCCGCGCCTCGGCCCAGGCCCGCGTCCTGGCCACCGAACGCTCGGACGGTGAAAAGGTGCTCGTCGCCCGTGCCGGCGCCAACAACGCCGATCCGCTGGTGCGCTATGTCGTCGACGACGAGTTCGGCGATGTCGCCCACAAGGAAAAGAGCTTCGCCGACACGGTGATGTTCTGGCGCAAGGACAAGCCCCCGACCGCCAGCGCCGACCCCTCGACCGCCCCGGTCGTCGACGCCGCCGCCGAGGAAGCCCGCATCAAGACCCTGACCGGCGGCAAGGCCGTGGTCATCAAGCGCGAAAAGACCGGCTGGGTGAAACTGCCGGGCCTCTAGGCTTCGCTCTATCGATCAAGATCTAGGGGCGCGTCGCCGACGCGCCCCTTTGTCTTGCGCGCTACCCGGCGCTGGCCGGCGTCTCGACCCTGAAGCCCCGCGCCCGCAGCTGATCCAGCACACCGCCGCGCGCCAGCAGCTGGCGCAGCTCGACCACCGCCACCGCCTTGCCGGGCACGGCCATCTGCCGGGCGATGGCGCCGCTGGTGTCGGTCATCGCCCGGCGGCTCAGGCTGGCCAGCAACGGCAGGCGCGCCAGGCAGCGGTCGAAGCCGCGCTCGGCCCGCAGCGCCGCCTTCACATCGCCCCGCGCCCAGCCGTCCGCCGCCTCGCGGATGCGACCCCGCCCGGCCTCCACCTCGTCCAGCGCGTCCTCCAGGCAGATGCGGTGGCCGGCCTCGTCGAGGCTGAGCAGCGACTTCACCGCCGGCATCGGATCGATCGCCGCCCCGGCCCGCACCTGCCGGACCCTGGCCTTGCGGGCCATGGCGATGATCCGCGCCGCCGGCTGGTCGTCGTCCATCTTCAGCGGCTTCTGCAGCTCCCCGGCCAGGATCGCGCCCTGCACCCCCGGCTTCCACTTGGCCAGGGTCGCCGGCTTGACCTTCAGGCCCGCGCGGGCCCGTTCCAGACGCGCCGCCAGCGCCCCGTCCACCGGCGGCCCGCCCTGGAACTTCTTCTGGTTGCCGAGGAAGAAGGCGGTCATCACCACCGGCCGGGCCTTGATCTTTGGCGGCAGGATCAAAGCCCTGGCCCCGTCCAGCCGCAGGGCCAGCCGCCGCTCGTCCCATCTGGTCCCCCTGGGCAGCGAGCCGGGCGCGCCCAGCACATAGACGGTGGTGTCGCCGTCCGAGACCTTCCAGAAGGCCGGCCCACCGAGGTTGGAGGAGATGACCAGCTCCTCGACCAGCGTCCCCTCCGGATCGTCGCCGGCCGCGGGCGACGGCTGCGCCGTGGCGCCGGGGCCCGTCAGGGACCATATCGCCATTACCGATAGGAGCGCGGTCGTCAGGAGCGGTCTCTTGATCACTGCGGTCATTCCCCCCGGAATCGGCTAGGCTGGAAATCTTATGCCCATTCGCCGCCTTCCGCCCGAAACCGTCAACCGCATCGCCGCCGGCGAGGTGGTCGAGCGGCCGGCCAGCGCCGTCAAGGAACTGGTCGAGAACGCCCTGGACGCCGGCGCCCTGAAGATCGCCATCGAGGCCGACGGCGGCGGTCTTTCCCGCATCCTGATCGCCGACGACGGCGCGGGCATGGGGCCGGACGATCTCTCCCTGGCGGTCGAGCGCCACGCCACCTCCAAGCTCTCGCCCCAGGCCGACGGCAGCTGGGACCTGCTGAACATCTCGACCATGGGCTTCCGGGGCGAGGCCCTGCCGTCGATCGGTTCGGTCGCCCGGCTGACCATCTCCAGCCGGCCACGCGGTTCGGCCGACGCCCACGCCATCCTCGTCGAGGGCGGCGCCACCGGCCAGCCTGGCCCCTCGGCCTTCGCCGGTCCGCACGGGGCCCGGGTCGAGGTCCGCGACCTCTTCTACGCCACCCCCGCCCGCCTGAAGTTCATGAAGTCCGAGCGGGCCGAGCAGATGGCCATCACCGAGGAGGTCAAACGCCAGGCCATGGCCCACGAGGCGACCGGCTTTTCGCTCGACCTCGACGGCCGGCGCGTCCTGCGCCTGCCCGCCGAAGCGCCGGGGCCCGAGGGCCGCCTGGCCCGGCTCGCCGCCGTGCTCGGCCGCGAGTTCCAGGACAACGCCCTGGAGATCGACCAGGAGCGGGAAGGGGTGCGGCTCTCCGGGTTCGCCGGCCTGCCGACCTACAACCGGGGCAACGCCGCCCACCAGTACCTGTTCGTCAACGGCCGGCCGGTTCGCGACCGGCTGCTGCAGGGCGCCCTGCGCGCCGCCTACGCCGACTACCTGGCCCGCGACCGCCACCCGGCCGCCGCCCTCTACCTCGAGCTCGAGCCGACCCTGGTCGACTGCAACGTCCACCCCGCCAAGGCCGAGGTCCGCTTCCGCGACCCGGCCCTGGTCCGCGGCCTGATCATCGGCGCCCTGCGCCACGCCCTGGCCGGGGCCGGCCACCGCTCCTCGACCACCGCCTCCACCTCGGCCCTGGCCGGGTTCAGGCCCGGCGGTGGCGGCGGCTATGGCGGCTATCGCCCGCCGCCGTCTTCAGGCGGCTTCTCGGCCTGGCGGCAGGGCGGCTGGCAACCGGCCCAGACCGGCAACCTGCCGGGCCTGAACGACGTCTCGGCCCGCGTCGAGCCCAACGCCGGCGGGTTCGCCGAGGCCATG
This sequence comes from Caulobacteraceae bacterium, assembly GCA_004144935.1. Classification (GTDB taxonomy): domain Bacteria; phylum Pseudomonadota; class Alphaproteobacteria; order Caulobacterales; family Caulobacteraceae; genus Caulobacter. The sequence goes on from SDZP01000166.1 coordinate 6,406, forward strand.
GCCGGCTTCGATATGGACCTGATGGAGCGGCCCTCCAGCCCCCAGCCCGGCCTGGTCGATCCCGTCGACTTCCCGCTCGGCGCCGCCCGCGCCCAGGTGCATGAGACCTATATCGTCGCCCAGACCCGCGACGGCATGGTCATCGTCGACCAGCACGCCGCCCATGAGCGGCTCGTCTATGAGCGGATGAAGAAGGAGATGGCGGCCGGCGGCGTCGCCCGCCAGACCCTGCTGCTGCCCGAGGTCGTCGACCTCGACCCCTCCGAGGCCGAACGGGTCTGCGCCCGCGCCGACGAACTGGCGGCCCTCGGCCTGGTCATCGAACCCTTCGGCCCCGGCGCCGTCCTGGTCCGCGAGACCCCCGCCCTGCTGGGCGAGACCAACGCCGGCGGCCTGATCCGCGACATCGCCGACGACCTCGCGGAAAACGGCCAGGCCCTGGCCCTCAAGGAGCGGCTGGAGGAGGTCTGCTCGACCATGGCCTGCCACGGCTCGGTCCGGGCCGGCCGCCGCCTTACCGGGGCCGAGATGAACGCCCTCCTGCGCGAAATGGAAGCCACTCCCCACAGCGGCCAATGCAACCACGGCCGCCCGACCTACGTCGAGCTGCGCCTGGCCGATATCGAGCGGTTGTTCGGACGGCGGTAATTCCGCCGGCAGAGATACGGGGACACTATACCTATCTCGGTCAGCGCCGGCGCAGCCGCGGTCGCCGGGCGACGAGATAGGTATAGTGTCCCCGTATCTCGGTGAACCGCTCCCGCCTTCCAGCGTTCTCCCAGAATGGACCTGCACCGCGGACGCCTCATCGATCACATCCACCTGCGCACGCGCGATCTCGCCGCAACGCAGCGCCTGTACAAGGCCCTTCTGGAGGCGCTGAAC
>SDZP01000593.1 GCA_004144935.1 Caulobacteraceae bacterium
CCAGCCACTTGGCCAACCGCTGGTACCCCCACCCACCATGCGAAGCATGGTGGGTGGGGGTACCAGCGGTTGGCCAAGTGGCTGGAGCGCGTCCGCGCGTAACCGCTTGGTCCAGAGCAGAACAAGAACCAGGCACGCGCGCCTGCTTGACTATGACACCCCCGCCCCGCACCCAGCGTGCATGCGGCGCATCAGCGAAACCTTCCTCGTCTTTCTCGGCCTGGGCCTCACCAGCTTCGGCGGCCCCGTCGCGCATCTGGGCTATTTCCACAACGCCTTCGTCGTCCGCCGCAACTGGCTCAGCGACGCCGACTATGCCGACCTCGTGGCGCTGTGCAATTTCCTGCCCGGCCCGACCTCGAGCCAGGTCGGCATCGCCATCGGCCGCCGCCGCGCCGGCTGGCCCGGCGCGCTCGCCGCCTTCCTCGGCTTCACCCTGCCGTCGGTCGCTCTGCTCTATGTCGTGGCGCTCGGCGCCGGCCTCTGGACCGGTCCGCTCGCCGCCGGCATCCTCCATGGCCTGAAGCTCGCCGCCCTCGCCGTCGTCGCGCAGGCCGTCTGGCAGATGGCGCAGCGCCTCACCCCCGACTGGCCGCGCCGCGCTCTCGCCATCGCCGCCGCCGCCATCGTCCTGCTGCTGCCGCAGGCCGCGATCCCCGTCCTCGTCATTACCCTCGCGGCCCTCGCCGGCGCTGCCCTCTACAAGGGCGAGGCCGCCGCGCCGATCAAGCTCGGCCATCACCCCGCCGCGCTCACCGCCCTCGCCGCCTTCGCGCTGTTGCTGCTTGCCCTGCCGCTGCTCACGACACTGACGCAGCAACCGGCCCTCGCGCTCATCGACAGCTTCTATCGCACCGGCTCGCTGGTGTTCGGCGGCGGCCATGTCGTGCTGCCGCTGCTCGAAGCCGAACTGGTCGCCCCCGGCCTCATCGATCGCGATCTCTTCCTCGCCGGCTATGGCGCGGCACAGGCCGTGCCCGGCCCGCTCTTCTCCTTCGCCTTCTATGCCGGCGCGCTGGTCGCGCCGCCGCCCAACGGCATCATGGGCGGCCTCCTCGCCCTCGCCGCCATCTACCTCCCCTCTTTCCTGCTGCTCGCCGGCACGCTCCCCTATTGGGACCAGCTCAAAGCCATCCCCCGCCTCCGCGCCGCGCTCGACCTCGCCAACGCCGCCGTCGTCGGCCTCCTCCTCGCCGCCCTCATCGACCCTATCCTCACCAGCACCATCACCGCCTGGCCCGACCCGATCATCGCCCTCGCAGCCCTCGCCGCCCTCTTCCTCCGCGTGCCCCCATGGCTGGTCGTCCTCGCCTGCGGCACGCTCGGCGCCGGGCTGACCCTGCTCTGACCACCGAGGCGAGCGGTCAGCACGGATGACGCAGCGGATGTGGCCAGTCCCACCCACCACGCAACGCGTGGTCCCCCCTCCCCAGCGCTGCGCGCCGAGGAGGGACAACCCGACTGCGCACCTTGAGTGGAGCCCCTCCCTCCCCACCGGGGAGGGGGGACCGGCGAAGCCGGTGGGTGGGGCG
>SDZP01000167.1 GCA_004144935.1 Caulobacteraceae bacterium
CGCCATGACCCTCGACCTCCCGCTGATCTGGGCCGGGCTGATCGCCGTTTCGGTGCTGATGTACGTCCTGCTCGACGGTTTCGACCTCGGCGTCGGCATCCTCTTCCCGTTCGCGCGCGGCCCGTCCGAGCGCGATGCGATGATGAACTCCATCGCCCCCTACTGGGACGGCAACGAGACCTGGCTGGTGCTGGGGGGCGGCGGCCTGTTCGCCGCCTTCCCGCTGGCCTATGCCATCGTCGGCCCTGCCCTGTACCTGCCGATCATGCTCATGCTGCTGGCGCTGATCCTGCGGGGCGTGGCCTTCGAGTTCCGCAGCCACGGGCGCAAGCGCGGCAAGCGGTTCTGGACAGCGGCGTTCGCCGGCGGCTCGCTGGCCGCCACGCTGTCGCAGGGCCTCGTGCTCGGCGGCTTCATCCAGGGCATCGCGGTGCGGGGCAACGCCTTCGCGGGCGGTCCGTTCGACTGGCTGACCCCCTACAGCCTGCTGGTGGCCGTGGGCATGGCGGCCGGCTATGCGCTGCTCGGCGCGACCTGGGTCATCTGGCGCTCCGAGGGCCTGTTGCACGATGACGGCCGCCGCTGGAGCGTCATCGCCGGCCTCGCCACCGCCGCCCTGCTGGCCGCCGTCAGCCTCGCCACCCTGGTCGTCCACCCGCGCGTCGCCACCGTCTGGGGCTTCACCGGCGAGGGCTTCCGGCCGGAGGTCTTCCTGCCCCACCTGCCGATACCGCTGCTCGGCCTGGCCGGCTTCGCCCTGCTGGCCTGGGGCCTGTGGAAGCACTCCCACCACGCCCCCTTCCTGGGCAGCCTGCTGGTCTTCCTCTCCGGCTACATCGGTCTGGCCGCCAGCTTCTTCCCCAACATCGTCCCCTACGACGTCCACTTCCGCGCCGCCGCCAACGAGAACGGCGCCCTGGGCTTCATGCTTGTCGGGGTCGCCATCCTGCTGCCGGTGATCCTTGGCTACACCGCCTGGGTCTACTGGATCTTCCGCGGAAAGGTCGCCGCCGATGCGGGATATCATTGAGGGCCCGCCCGAATCCGGCGAGCCGCCGCCGCGCTGGCGCACGCGGCTGGTGTGGTTCGTCGTCCTGGCCCTGGCCGGGACGACCGCGACGGCGACGGTCGCCTACGCCATGCGGGCGCTGCTGAAGCTGTAGGCCTTGCCTGACCCTAGGGCCGGGTCTCCACTGTCGCCGGAACGATAAGGGAGCGCACCATGGACCTCGGCCTCAAGGGCAAAGTCATCTTCGTCGCCGGCGCCAGCCGCGGCATCGGCCTCGGCATTGTCGAGGCCTGTCTGGCCGAGGGGGCGAAGGTCGCCATCACCGCCCGCGGGGCCGAGGCGCTGGAAGCCACCCGCGCCGACCTCGCCGGCCGCTTCGGCGAGGAAAACGTCTGGGCGATGTCCGGCGACCTGCGTGACACCGCCACCATCGAGAAGGCCCTCTCCGCCACCGAGGAGGCCCTCGGCCCCATTCATGGCGCGGTCGCCAACGTCGGCCTGCATCCCTGCCCGCCCGGCGCCGCCGTCGACGACGACACCTGGGACGCCGGTTTCAGCCAGAACCTCGGCTCGGCCTGGCGGCTGGCGCGCGGGGCCTACGCCCGCATGGAGCCGCGCGGCGCGGGCTCGATCCTGTTCATCAGCTCGATCGCGGGCCTGGGCGCCCTCGGCACCCCGCTGACCTACGGCACCGCCAAGGCGGCGGTGAACCACCTTACCAAGGAGCTGGCCCAGATCGCCGGCCGCAAGGGCGTGCGGGTCAACTGCATCGCGCCGGGCAACATCATCTTCCCGGGCGGTGACTGGGAGGAGCGCTCGAAAGGCCCCCGCGCCGACAACTGGAACCGCTGGATCCGCCGCGAAGTGCCGCTGCAGCGCTTCGGCACCCCGGCCGAGATCGGCTCGACCGCCGCCTTCCTGCTCAGCGACCAGGCCAGCTTCGTCCATGGGGCCGTCGTCCCCGTCGACGGCGGCCAGACGAAATAGGCCCGAGAACTGGAGTGACCCGATGACCGCCCCGACCAACAACGACGCGTCCTACGAGCACCTGCAGGTCCGGCTGGAGAACCAGACGGCCTGGGTGACCATGAACCGGCCCGACAGCCTCAACGCCCTGAACCGCAAGCTGGTCGAGGAGTTGCGCGACTTCTTCGTCGGCCTCTACTGGCGGCGTGACGTGCGGGTCGTGGTGCTGCGCGGCGCCGGCAAGGCCTTCTGCGCGGGACTGGACCTGAAAGAGCGGAGCAACAGCGAGGGCGGCCGCTCCATCGGCGCCGGCCTCACCGCCCAGCGGCGGATCAGCGAGATCGTCATCGCCATGCGCCGCTGTCCCCAGCCGATCATCGCCTGCATCGACGGCGCCGCCGCCGGCGGCGGCTTCGCCCTGGCCCTGGCCAGCGACGTACGGATCGCCACGGCGCGGCTGAAGGCCAACGCCGCCTTCATCCGCATCGGCCTGACCGCCTGCGACATCGGGGTCAGCTACTTCCTGCCGCGCATGGTCGGCAGCTCGGTGGCCGCCGAGTACATGCTCACCGGCCGCTTCTTCACCGCCGAGCGGGCCTACCAACTGGGGCTGATCAGCCAGATCGTCGAGGCGGACGAGCTCGACGCCGTGGCGCAGGGCCTGGTCGACGACATGCTGCACGCCACCCCGCTCGGCCTGCGGCTGACCAAGGAATGCCTCAACCACGCCATCGACGCGCAGGGGCTGGAGGCGGCCATCGCCATGGAAGACCGCAACCAGATCCTGGCCAGCTCCGACGGCGACTTCCAGGAAGGCGTGCGGGCCTTCCTGGAAAAGCGCCGCCCGGTTTACGAAAGCCGGGAGAGCTAGCCGGCGACGGGCGCGACCCGCCGGGTCAGCAGGTGGAAGCGCAGGCACATGGCCAGCGCCGCCACCGCCAGCCCGAAGGCCAAGCCGATCCAGATGCCGAGCCCGCCCATGCCGAGGCTGACCCCCAGCAGGATGCAGACCGGGGCCCCGGCCAGCCAGTAGCTGCCGCCGGCCAGGATCATCGGCCAGCGGGCGTCCTTCAGGCCGCGAAGGCTCAAGGCCCCGACCACCTGCAGGGCGTCGAACAGCTGGAAGGCGGCCGCCACCTTGAGGAACAGCGCCGCCAAGGCGATGACCTCGAGGTCCTCCGGCGTTCGCCCGGCGATGTAGAGCCCGGCGATCGACCGGCCGGCCAGGGCCATGGCGACCCCGAACAGCAGCACCACCCCGCCGCCCGCGACCATGGCCACGAACCCGGCCCGGCGCGTGCCGGCCGTGTCGCCCGCCCCGGCGTAGAGGCCGACCCGCACCGTCGCCGCCATGGCGATGCCCAGCGGCACCATGAAGGTCACCGAGGCGAAGTTCAGGGCCACCTGGTGCGCCGCCAGGGTGGCGGCCCCGAAGGTGCCGGCCACCAGGGTCATGGCGTTGAACAGCATGGCCTCGAACAGCATGGTCAGGCCGATCGGCACGCCCAGCCGGAAGAGCTCGGTGAACCGGCCCCAGTCCGGCTTTGTAAAGCCGTCGAACATCCGCACCCGACGCAGGATGGGGTCCAGCCGAATGACCAGCAGCATGGCCAGGAAGGCGAACACGGCCGAGGACGAGGTGGCGATCCCGGCGCCGATGATGCCCAGCGCCGGCAGGCCGAGGTGGCCGAAGATCAGCGCCCAGGCGAGCACGAAGTTGAAGCCGATCGAGGCGATCATGACGTACAGCGACGCCCTTGGCCGCTCCAACGCCGTGGCGACGTTGCGCAGCACCTGGAAGCCGAAGGTGAAGGGCAGGCCGAAGCACAGCATGGCCGTGAACTTGCCGGCGTCCCGCGCCAGCTCCGGCTCCTGCCCCAGATGCCCGAGGATCCAGCCCGCCGACAGCAGGATGGGAATCAGCGGCAGCGGCAGGGCGATGGCCACCCACAGGCCCATGCGCGAGACCGCCCGGGGACCGGAGTGGTCGTCCGGGTTGCGGCCCAGCATCTGGGCGATGATCGGGGCGACGGCGGCGGTCGGGCCGCCGCCCATCAGCCAGCAGAAGTAGTAGACCGTGTTGCCGATCGCCGCCGCCGCCAGGGCGTGGGAGCTCAGCCGGCCGAGCAGCACCACGTCGGTGGCCAGGATGGCCATCTGGGCCAGCTGGGTGATGATCAGCGGGCCGGACAGCCACAGCAGGGCGCGGGCCTCGGCGATCCACTCCGGGAGGAGATCGCGAGGGCTGCGGCGGGCGACGGTCGGTTGGGCGGCTATGTCGGTCATGTCAGTCTTCTTGGGTGTTATTGCCCAAGCCCGACGCTGCGATGACGAGGTACAAAAAACCCCTCCGGAGCGTCGGGCTCGGGAGGGGGCGGTTGAGGTTTCAGGTGAACTGAAGTCTCAGGCGAACTCCTCGCGAGCGCAGGCGGTCGAACGACCGCGCGGGGCGGACGGCTCGTGCTTGCATTGGATAAGGATGGCGCCGTTCACGGGTATGGAGCTCGCAGTTGTGGCCCTGGAGGCGGGCCGGTGGCGGATGGGTATGCCGGGTCGCGCGCCCGGTCAACACCTGGCGGAACGCGGTTTTGACACTGTTGCCGGTTGGCAACCCCGACCCCGTCGGTCGGAAATCAGACCTTGTCCAGCTCGTAGGCCGCGTGCAGCGCCCGGACGGCCAGTTCGGTGTAGGCGCTTTCGATCAGGACGCTGATCTTGATTTCCGAGGTCGAGATGACCTGGATGTTGACGCCCTTGTCGGCCAAGGCCTTGAACATGGTCTTGGCGACGCCGGCGTGGCTGCGCATGCCGACCCCGATCACCGAGACCTTGGCGACGTCCTCGTCCAGCACCGCGCCCTCGAAGCCCAGTTCGCCCTGCAGGCTGTTGACCACGTCCATGGCCCTGGCCCCGTCGCGCTTGCCGACGGTGAATTCCATGTTGGCCGTGTCGGCCGTCCGGGCGTGGGCCTGGACGATCATGTCGACGTTGACGTTTGCATCTGCGAGCGCCCCGAAGATGCGCGACGACACGCCCGGATGGTCGGGCAGGCCGAACAGGGTGACCTTGGCCTCGTCGCGGCTGTAGGCCACGCCGCTAACGATCCGCTTTTCCACGATATCCTCCTCGTCGCACAGGGTGGTGCCCTGGCCGGGCGCCTCTCCAGGCTCGACAAAACTCGACAGCACCCGCACCGACACCTTGTGGGCCATGGCCATCTCGACCGACCGCGTCTGCAGCACCTTGGCGCCCAGCGAGGCCATCTCCAGCATCTCCTCGTAGGAGATGCGGGCCAGGCGCCGGGCCTTGCTCTCGATGCGGGGATCGGTGGTGTAGACCCCGTCCACATCCGTGTAGATGTCGCAGGCCGCGCCCAGCGAGGCGGCGATGGCCACGGCGCTGGTGTCCGAGCCGCCACGGCCGAGGGTGGCGATGCGGCCGTCGCGGGTGACGCCCTGGAAGCCGGCGATGACGGCGATCTCGCCGGAATCCATCGCCGCGCCCAGCGCCTCCGACGGGATTTCCTCGATGCGCGAGCGGCCGTGGGCGTCGTCGGCGATGATCGGGATCTGCCAGCCCATCCAGGAGCGGGCGCGCAGACCCATGTTGCGCAGGGTCATGGCCAGCAGGCCGGCGGTGACCTGTTCGCCGCTGGCCACGACCACGTCGTATTCGTCGTCGGAGGGGGCGAGGCCCTGCGCGGCGGCGCCGGCCCCATCGGTCCAGGCGACCAGTTCGTTGGTCTTGCCGGCCATGGCCGAGACGACCACGGCGACCGGCTTGCCGGCCGCCACTTCCGCCGCCACCAGCCGCCCGACGCGGCGGATGCGCTCCAGGTCGGCCACCGAGGTGCCGCCGAACTTCATGACCAGCCGTGACAACGGGTTCATCCCCAACGAAGCAGACAAGATCTTGCCCCGCGCGCCGGAGTTTCTCCGTTTCCGCGCAAGGAGCCGCCTTCTAGCGAGCCGAACGCGGCGCCGCAATGCGCGGATCGTCAATTCCGCATGCAGGCGGGACAAGCCGGGCGCCGCGCACTAGATAAGAGCCATGGACAGCGTCGCCCCCACCCTGACCCACAGCATCGACCCGGCAGATGTCGAGCGCTTCAGCCGCATCGCCGCCGAATGGTGGGACCCGAAGGGCAAGTTCGCGCCGCTGCACAGGTTCAATCCGGTGCGGCTGTCGTTCATCCGCGACCTGGCCCTGAGCCATTTCAGCCGCGACCCCTGCTCGCGCCGGCCGTTCGAGGGGCTGAAGCTGCTCGACATCGGCTGCGGCGGCGGCCTGCTCAGCGAGCCGATGAGCCGGCTGGGCTTCTCGGTGATGGGCGTCGACGCCTCGCCCCGCAACATCGGCACGGCGGGAACCCACGCGGCCGAACAGGGCCTGACCATCGACTACCGGGCCAGCACCGCCGAACAGCTGGAGGCCGACGGGGCAGGACCGTTCGATGTCATCCTCAACATGGAGGTCATCGAGCACGTCGCCGATCCCGGTGAGTTCCTGCGCACCTGCGCCCGGCTGCTCAGCCCCGGCGGCATCATGATCGTCGCCACCCTCAACCGCACCCTGAAGGCCCTGGCCCTGGCCAAGGTCGGGGCCGAGTACATCCTGCGTTGGGTGCCGGCCGGGACGCATGACTGGAACAAGTTCCTCAAGCCCGCGGAGCTGCGTGGCTTCCTGGAAGGCCACCCGTTCGAGCTCGAGGGGCCGTTCGGGGTCACCTACAACCCGCTGACCGGCCGCTGGGACCGCTCGGCCGACAGCGACATCAACTACATGATGACGGTGACGCGGGCCGTGCCACCGACGGCCTAGTTCAGCTCTTCCTTCTTGGGCGGGGCGGGCGGCAGCGGGGCCACTCGCACCCCGTCCTCGATCAGGGCGGTGACCTCCTTCGGGGAGGCCTCGCCATAGATGCCGCGCTCCTCCGACCGGCCTTCGTGGATGGCCCGCGCCTCCCTGGCGAAGGTATCGCCGACGTAGTCGAAGTTTTCCTCGACGTGGCTGCGCACCGCCGCCTGGGCCTGCATCATCATCTCGCGCATCTGCGGGGCGATGTCGGGCGAGCTGCGGCGCTTCGTGCCGGCGACGGCCGGGGCCATGATCTGCTTCCTGACCTCGGCCACGCCGCAGACCGGGCAGTCGACCAGGCCGCGTCCCGACTGGTCGTCGTAGTCGGACGAGGAGCCGAACCAGCCCTCGAACTCGTGGCCGACAGCGCATACCAGGGCGTATTTTATCATTGGTCGGGGCCGGTGAAGGCGCGGGCGTTCTTCAGGGCGGGGATGGCGG
>SDZP01000168.1 GCA_004144935.1 Caulobacteraceae bacterium
GCCGCGTCGGTCAGCATCTGGACCTGCATGTCGGCGTCGTATTTGCGGGCGTAGACGCCCCAGTCGCCGTCCCCGGCGGCGGTGTTGCCGTAGGACTGGAAGACGACCAGGAAGCCGCCGTCGGCGGTGGCCACCACGTTGGCGGCGCGCTGTTCGCTGTTGGTGTAGCTGTTGATCCGGAACTCGGTCAGCGGCACCTGGACCTGGTTGCCCTGGCCATCGGGCACGAGGATCGGGTCGCCGTTGCCGTCGAGCACCCATAGCGGATCGCCATTGGCGTCGGTCAGCTGGATGGCGTCGCCGTCGCTGTCGAAATGCTTGGCGTAGACGCCCCAGCTGGAACCATCCTGACCGTTCGACTGCCAGACCACGACATAGGAGCCGTCGTCGAGCTTGGTGACCGTTGGGAAAAGTTGATCGGCGTTGGTGTAGCTGTTGACCTGCTGTTCGACCCCGGCGGTGTCGATGGCCAGTTCCGTCGCCGCGTCAGGCAGCGGGATGCGTTTGCCGTCGACGCCCGAGCCACTGCCATCCACCGATTCCCAGACCACAATGACGCCCGAGCCGTCAGGCTGCACCGCGATGGCCGGGGTGCTCTGGTCGCCGGCCGTGGTTTCGTTGAGCCGGAACTCGGCGCCCACCGCGTCGCCGGTGGCGTCGAAGCGCTGGCCATAGACGCCCCAGCTGTCGCCGTCCTGGTTGGCGCTGGTCCAGACCACCATGAAGCCGCCGTCCGGCAGACTGGTGATCCGGGGCTCCTGCTGCGCGTCGTAGGCGTAGGAGGAGACGTGGAATTCGCCGCCGCGGGTCGTGCCGTCCCCGTTGAACACCTGGCCGTAGATGCCGTAGCCCGAACCATCCTGGTTCTGGCTGTGCCAGGTGACGACCACGCCGCCGTCGGCGAGGGCCGCCATGGAGCCGCCCTCGGCGCCCTGCTCGGAGGTCGTGGTGGTGTTGACCTGCAGTTCGCCGGCGTTGCCCAGGCTGGTGACCGGGTGGCCGGACGCGTCGTAGAGGCGCAGGTACTGGCCGCCGGCGCTGGCGTCAGGACCGTACCAGGTGAAGGCAAAACCGCCGCCGGCCAGCTGGACCACAGCGCCATGCTGCTGGTGGCCGGCGACGGTGACGTTGATCCGCACCTCGTCGGCGGCGACACCGGCGGCGTCGTACATCTGCACGACCGAGCCGTCGGCGGCGTAGCGCTTGGCGTAGATGCCCCAGGTCTCGTCGCCTGGCTGGCCGGGCGCAGCTTCCTGGTCGTAGGACTGCCAGGTGACGATCCATCCGCCGTCGGCCAGGCCCGTGACTTCCGGCCAGTACTGGTCTCGCGCGGTGGTGTCATTGATGCGCACCGGCGCCCCGCCCGGCGCCCCGGCCAGGGTCAGCCTGTCGCCCGCGGCGTCGAAGCGCTGAGCGAACACGCCCCAGCCGCTCTCGTCCTGCTGGGTCCAGCTGACCAGGAAGTCGCCGTCGGCGAGGACCGTGACATCGGGCCTGTTCTCGTAATAGCCGGTGTAGGTGTTGACGATGAACTCGGCCCCCGCGGGGGAGCCGTCGGCGTTGAATCGCCGGCCGATAATGTCCTCGACGGAGCCGCCGGCGTTGCTGTCGCTGGTCCAGATGACCACGAAGCTGCCGTCGGCGAAGGCGGCCACCTGCGGGTCGTACTGGCCGCCATTGGTGGTGGTGTTGACGTCGAACTCGTCGTTGTAGGGCAGTTGCACCTCGGCCACCGAATTGACGGTGACGCGGATGCTGTCGGTGTTCCAGGCGACGTCGCCACTGCTGGTCTCGCGCGATTGGGCCCGCAGCTGCAGGGTGAAGTCGGCGTCGGCGTCGGCCGCCGGGCTGATGGTCAGGCCGGCCAGGGTCCAGCCGGCGATGTCGACGGTGCGATCGGCGGCGGTGGCGGTGAAGCTGTGGCCCGCGCCGTCGCTGAGCGTGGCGCCGACCGGGATGTCGCTGACTTCAAGGGTGAGGGTTTCGGAGCCGTCGGTGTCGGTCAGCCCGGCGGTGACGCTGAGGGCGATGGCGGTATCCTCGTCGCCAATCGCGTCGCTGGCGTTGAGGGCCGGCCGGTCGGCCACGGCGCCGCCGTTCGCGCCGAGGTCGAAGCTGAAGTGCTGCTGGAAGACGCCGTTGGCGCTGCCATCCTGGCCGGTGGAGGTCCAGACCACGGTGTAGCCATCACCCACGACGCTGATGGCCGGATCGCCCTGGTAGCCGGCGCCATAGCTGTTGACGCGCTGTTCCTCGTTGAGGGTTCGGCCATCGGCGGCGAAGCGTTTCACGAAGACGTCGACGCCTTCGAAGCCGTCGTTGTGGTCGCTCTGCCAGGTCAGCAGGAAGCTGCCGTCGGGCAGGGCCACGACGTCGGCCAGGTTCTGCGTGGCCGCCACATGGCTGGTCATCACGAACTCGCCGCCCACGCGGGCGCCGGCCGCATTGAAGATCTGGCCGACCAGGCCGGTGGAACTGGAGTCGGCGACGTCGGACTGGAAGATGACCACGAAGCCGCCACCGACCAGGCCCACGATCCTGGGATCGTGCTGGTAGCCGTAGGTTTCGGTGTTGACGCGGAAGTTGCCGGCCGCGGTCGTGCCGTCGGGCTGCATGCCGGTCAGGGCCGTGACCGTGCCGGACCCCAGGTTGACGCCGTAGCGCTGGCCGAAGACGCCGCCCTGGTAGCCGTCGCCGTCGTTGTCGCGCCAGACGATGACGAAGCCGCCATCGGCGGTCGCTGCGATGGCCGGCAGGTACTCGGCGCCATCATTGCCGTTGAGGCGGGGAATCTGCTGGTTGACCTGGATATCGGCGCCGACCGGATTGCCGGCCGCATCGAAGACCCGGGCCTCGACCTCGCCGTTGTCCTGGTGCCAGGTGACCACGAAGCCGCCGGCGTTGACGCCGGTCAGGGCGGTGATCTGGGCGTCGTACTGGTTGCCGGCCGCGCCGCTGTTGACCTGGAACTCGGTCCCGGTCGCCGCGCCGGCGGCGTCGAAGCGCTGGGCGAAGATGCCGTAGCCCGCGCCGTCGCCCAGACTCGATTGCCAGGTGACGACGTAGCCGCCGCCGGGCAGGGCGGCGATCTGGGGATTGGTCTGGTCGCCGGTCAGGGTGGTGTTGACGGTGAACTCCGCGCCGATCGGCTGGCCCGAGGCGCTGTAGCGCTGGGCGAAGACGCCGTTGGAGGAGATGTCGCCCGTGCCGGCGCTGGGGGCGCTGCGCCAGACGACGACATAGCTGCCGTCGCTCAAGGTGGCGATGTCGGCGCCCGACTGGTCGTGCGCCGACTTGCTGTTGACCTGGGCCTCGCCGCCGGTCGGGGCCGCCACCTGGGCGTCGAGGGTGAAGCGCGTGCCGAAGACGCCCCAGCCGGAGCCATCGCCCCAGTAGCCGTCGCTGGCCGGGTCGTTGCCCTGCCAGACGGCGATCAGGCTGCCGTTCGCGCCGGCCGCCAGGAAGGGGTAGCTCTGCTCGCCGTAGGTGCGGCTGGCGTCCAGCGGGAACTCGCCGCCGACCGCGTCGCCCTCGGCGTCGAAGCGTTGCCCGAAGACGCCATAGCCGTACATGTCCTCGCTCTGGCCGTGCCAGGCGATGAAGAAGCCGCCATCGGCCAGGGCGACGGCCTGGGCCTTGCTCTGGTCGCCGCCGGTGACCCGGTTGGCGAGGAACTGGTCGCCGCGGGCCGTGCCGTCGGCGTTGTAGACGCGGCCATAGACGCCCCAGCTGGAGCCGTCGCCGTTGTCGCTCTGCCAGACCACCAAGTAGGCGCCGTCGCTGAGGACCGTGACGTTGGGATGGTACTGGTTACCGGCGATGGTCTGGTTGACCGTGGCCTCGGCGCCGACCGGCTGGCCGGCGGCGTTGAAGCGCTGGACGACGACGTCGTGGGCGGCGCCGCCGACCTGGCCGTTGCTGTTCCAGACGGCGACGAAGCCGCCGCCCGGCAGGCCCTGGATCGAGGGCCAGCTCTGCTCGTTGGCGGTGGTCGTGTTGAGCCGGAACTCGTCGGCCCCGACGCCGGCGCCGTCGCGGCTGACCGCCTGGCCGGCGGCGTTGTAGCGCTGGGCGTAGACGCCATAGCTCGAGCCGTCCTGCGGTTCGGAGTGCCAGACGATCAGGTAGCCGCCGTCGCTGAGCGCAGTGATGTCGGAGTGGAACTGGTAGGTGGCGTAGGGCGAGTAGGTGTTGACGTGGGTCTCCGCCCCCGGATTGCCGGCGGCGTCGTACACGCGGGCATAGACGTCGTAGTAGCTGTAGTACGGGTCGGTGGTGGCGGTGGTCGGGGCGATCTGGCCGAAGGAGCTCCAGGTGACGACGAAGCCGCCGCCGGCCAGGGTGACGACCGAGGCCTCCATCTGGGTGTAGCTGGTGGCGCCGTTGACGCGGAACTCGGTTCCGACCGGCGAGCCGTCGGCGGCGTAGCGCTGGCCGTAGACGCCCCATTCGCTGCCGTCCTGGTCGCGCGACTGCCAGACCACGACGTAGGAGCCGTCGGCCCAGCTGGCCAGCGGCGAGCGGGAGGCCTGTTCGCCGCCGACGTCGAACACCTGGTCGCCGGCGGTGTGGCTGTTGACCCGCTCGGAGCGGCCGCCGATCTCCATCGTGTCGGCGCGGTTGTCGACGGTGACGGCGATCAGGCCCTCGTTGGTGGCGGTGTCGCCGCTGGCGCTGTCGGTCGAGGTGGCGCGGATGCGCAGCGTGAAGTCGGACTCCGAGTCCTGGGGCGGAGTGACGGTCAGGCCGGACAGGGTCCAGCCGGTGACGTCGACGCCGGTGAGGGCGTTGCTGGCGGTGAAGCTGTGGCCGGCGCCGTCGCTGAGCGTCGCGCCGGCCGGGATTCCGGAGACATGCAGGCTCAGCTGTTCCGTGCCGGCGGCCGCGCCCGACAGGGCGGCGGCGACGTCGAGGTGGATGGCGCTGTCCTCGCCGCCGCGCGCCGCGGCGGTGGTCAGGGTCGGGCGGTGGGCGGTGTCGGCGGCGGCGTTCAGGCCATCGACCGTGAAGCGCTGGCTCCAGATGCTCGAGCCGCTGCCGTCGTAGGTCTGCGAATAGTCGCCGATCTCATGTTCCCAGACGACGATGAAGCCGTCCGCGGTGGCCGCCACCGAGGGCCAGCGCTGGTTGCCGACATCGTGGACGGTGTCGACGATGAATTCCTCGTTGAGCACGCTGCCGTCGGCGGCGAAGCGCTTGGCGTAGACGTCCTGGCCGTCGCCGGCGTCGACCTGCTCGCTGATCCAGACGACGACGAAGCTGCCATCGGCGAGGGCCGTCACGGACGGGTCGGCCTGGGTGCCGTACTGGGCCCCGTTGACCCGGAACTGCGGGCTGCGCAGCGTGCCGTCGGTGTTGTAGACCTGGGCCCAGACCGCCAGGCCCGACTGGTCGCTGTTGGCCGACGAGAAGGTGATGACGAAGCCGCCGTCCGGCAGCGCCGCCATCGAGTTGTACTTCTGGTACTGGTCGTAGTCGGTCTGCAGGTTGACGCGCCAGCTGGCGGCGGCGGGGGCGCCGTCGGCGTTCGTGCCGCCGACCAGGGCGCCGGAGGCGTCGTAGCGGCGGGCGTAGAGACCTTCGCCGGAGCCGTCGTTGCCGCTGTCCTGGAAGAGGACGATGAAGCCGCCGTCGGCCAGGCCCAGGGCCCGGCCCTGGTGCTCGGAGTTGTCGGCGGTGTTGACGCTGTCGGCGACGCTGACGCGGGTCTCGGCCCCGACCTTCGCCCCCGCGGCGTCGAAGCGCTGGAAGAAGACGTCGTAGCTGGAGCCGCCGTTCATGAAATAGCCGCGGTACACCGCCACGAAGCCGCCATCGGCCAGGGCGCTGATGGCGGGATAGATCTGCTCGCCGGCCGTGGCGGTGTTCAGCCGGAACTCGCCGCCGGACCTGCTGCCGTCGGCGTTGAAGATCTGGCCGATGGAGACGTAGTCGCTGTCGCCGGACTGGTTGTAGGCCCCCCAGACGACCACGAAGCGGCCGTCCTCCAGCCGGGTCAGCTGCCAGGAGAAGTCGTAAGGCTGGTCGCCGGCCGTGGTGGTGTTGACGATGAATTCGCCGCCCAGCTTCACCCCGGCCGCGTCGAAGCGCTGGCCGACCAGGCCCCAGCCGGAGCCGTCGCCGGTGTTGTAGGTGGTCTGGCTCTGCCAGACGACCACGTAGGAGCCGTCGACGTCGGTCGCCACCTGCGGCAGCCGCTGGCTGGAGCCGGTCGCGGTGTTGACCAGGTTCTCGCCGCCGATGCGGACGATGGCCTCCTCCAGCGCATAGGTCTTCTGCAGCACCCCCCAGCCGGCGGCGTCGCCCGTGGTCGAATGCCAGACCAGCTGGAAGCCGCCCTCGAAGGCGCGGATCTGCGGCACATACTGGTCGCCGACATAGCTGCCGGTATTGGCCAGCACCTCGCCGCCGACCTTGTCGCCCTCGGCGTCGAAGCGCTGGTAGAAGACCCCTGCCCCGTGGTTGTCGGCGCTGTGCCAGACGACCAGGAAGCCGCCGTCGCTGAGCGCGGCGATCTGCGAGCCCTCGCGCACCGGACCATTGGACTGCGAGCCGCCGCCGTAGGTGTTGACCTGGAACTCGTTGCCGAGCGGAACCCCGCCGGCGGTCAGGAAGCGGGCGAAGACGCCGTAGGCGTCGCCGTCCTGGCCATAGCTGCTCCAGGAGACGACGACCCGGCCGTCCTCCAGCAGGGCGGCCTGCGGCCAGATCTGCTCGCTGGGAGCATACTGGCTGATGCGGTACTCGTTCGTCGCCACCGAGCCGTCGGCGTTGTAGAGCTTGCCGAAGATGTCGACGCTGCCGTCGACGTGGCGGCTGCCGTACAGCATCAAGAGCTTGCCGTCGGCCATGACGACCTGCTCGTTCCATCCCTGCTCGTTGTTGGTCGAGGTATTGATCAGCGTCTGGGCGCGGACGTTGCCGTTGGCGGTCCCGTCCCAGGCGACGAAATTGCCATTGCCGTCGAAGCGCTGGGCGAAGACGCGGTAGCTGCTGGCGTCGCCGGGGCCGTCGAGCGAGTCCCAGCTGATCACATAGCCCGAGCCCCAGGCATGGACGATGGGGTCGGACTGGCGGCTGTTGGTGCTGGCCGGCACCAGGGTCTCGGCCCCGATCGGCGCGCCGTTGGCCCCGAACAGCTGGGCGTAGATCCCCTCGCCCGAGCCGTCCTGGCCGTCCACGCTGTTCCAGACGATGACGAACCTGCCGTCGGCCAGGACGGCTCGGGCGAGGGGATCTACGCCCAGCTGTTCGGGGCCAACG
>SDZP01000169.1 GCA_004144935.1 Caulobacteraceae bacterium
ACGAAACGGTCGCCGGTTCGGTCAGCTGCAGGAACAGGTCTTCCAGGCTGGCGGCGGCCGCCCTGGATGATGCCGATGCGATCGGCCATGCGCTCGGCGACCTCGAGGATGTGGGTGGTCAGGATGACAGTGCCGCCCTGGCGCACCCGCTCTTGCAACACGTCCTTGACCTGTCGGGCCATGGCGGCGTCGAGACCGGTCAGCGGCTCGTCGAGCATCAGCAGCCTGGGATCATGGATCAAGGCCCCGGCCAGGGCCGTCTTCTGCTTCATGCCGCGCGAAAAGCCCTCGCAGCGCTGCGACCGCTCCTCCCAGAGGCCGAGCCATTTCAGCAGGTCCTCGGCCCGGGCGCGGGCGGTGCGGCCGTCGACGCCCCAGAGGCCGGCGACGAACTCCAGGTATTCCATCGGGTTGAGCCGGTCGTACAGCATCGGCTCGTCCGGGGCCCAGGCGATGATGGCCTTGGCGGCGGCGGGGTCGCGCAGGGCGTCGACGCCGAAGACGCTGATCGATCCGCTGGTGGGCGCCAGAAGGCCGGCGACCATCCGCAGGGTGGTGGTCTTGCCCGCGCCGTTGGGGCCGAGCAGGGCGTAGAGCTCGCCCGATCGCACCGTCAGGTCGAGGTCGGCGACGGCCGCCTTGCCGCCGAAGGTCTTGTTCAGGCGGCTCAGCACGAGGGCGTCGGTCACAGGGCGCGGTATCCGGGAGGAGGGCAGGGGATTCTTATGGCAAAGGCTTGAGGGACCCTCAATGGCCGCTGGCATGATCGCCGGGCTACACTGCCTGTCGCGCTGCCGACGGACTGCGGAAACGTGCCAAAAGACCGATGAATATGTCTAGACATATTCATCCGGAGCGACGGCGGCGATAGCGTTTGTGCGCCGGTCGCCCTACAAGGGCCAACTCTTGCCGCCACTTGAGGTTTTCAGGGCATGGATGACGCGTCGAGCCGCCCCGCCAGTCAGGATATCGCGCTGCTGCGCCGGCTGGAGGAGCGGGTGCTGTGGCTGGCCAGCTGGACGATCCACAACGCCAACCATCTGCGCGACAGCCGCGACGGCCTGAAGGTCGGCGGTCACCAGGCGTCCTGCGCCTCGATGACGACGCTGATGACAGCGCTCTACTTCCGGGCCCTGCGGCCGCAGGACCGGGTGGCGGTCAAGCCGCACGCCAGTCCGGTGTTCCACGCCATCCAGCACCTGTTCGGCCGCCAGACCCTCGGCCAGCTGCAGCGCTTCCGCAGCCTGGGCGGGGCGCAGTCCTATCCCTCGCGGACCAAGGACATCGACGACGTCGACTTCTCGACCGGGTCGGTGGGCCTGGGCGTGGCGATGACCGCCTTCGCCAGCCTGACCCAGGACTACCTGGCGGCGCGCGGGGCGGTTCGGCCGGACGCCATGGGGCGGATGATCTCGCTGCTGGGCGATGCCGAGCTGGACGAGGGCAACATCTACGAATGCCTGATCGAGGCCTGCAAGCACGACCTGCGCAACACCTGGTGGATCGTCGACTACAACCGCCAGAGCCTGGATGCGACGACCTCGGACCGGATGTTCACCCGCTATGGCGAGATCTTCGAGGCCGCCGGCTGGCAGGTGGAGACCCTGAAGTGGTCCAAGCGCCAGCTGGCCGCCTTCTCGCGGCCCGGCGGCGAGGCGTTGAAGAGCTGGATCGAGACGGCGCCGAACGACCTGTACGCTGCGCTGACCTACCAGGGCGGCAAGGCCTGGCGCGAGCGGTTGAGCGCGGACCTGGCCGACAACAGGCGGGCGCTGAAGCTGATCGAGAGCTACAGCGACGACGACCTGGCGATGGTGATGACCGAGCTGGGCGGCCACTGCCTGGAGACCATCCTCGAAGCGTTCGAGCGGGCGGCCGAGGATGACGCGCCGCGCTTCTTCATCGCCTACACGGTCAAGGGCTGGCGACTGCCGTTCCAGGGCCACAAGGACAATCACTCCGGCCTGATGACCCCAACCCAGATCGCCGAACTTCGCGGCCGCCTGGGCGTCATCGAAGGCGAGGAGTGGGACATCTTCTCGGGGATCGGCGACAACGAGCGCGCCGCCCTGCGCCACACGGTCGAGACCGCCCCGTTCGCCGCCCGCAAGGATGGCCGCAAGATCGCGCCGACGGTAACCCTGCCCAGCGCCGATGACCTGCTGGTGGCGGTCGCGGCAGACCGGGAAATCTCCACCCAGGCGGCGTTCGGCAAGGTGATGTTCGAGATCGCCAAGCGGACAGACGACTTTTCGGGCCGGGTGGTGACCACCTCGCCCGACGTGACGGTGTCGACCAACCTGGGCGGCTTCGTGAACCGGCGCGGCGTCTTCCATCGAAGGGCGCATGAGGACGTGTTCAAGAACCGCCGCATCCCTTCGGCCCAGGTCTGGTCGATGACCGACACGGGCCAGCATGTCGAGCTGGGCATCGCCGAGAACAACCTGTTCATCGCCCTGGCGGCGCTGGGCCTGTCGTCGTCGGTGTTCGGGGAGCGGCTGTTTCCGGTCGGCACCCTGTACGACCCCTTCATCGCCCGCGGCCTCGATGCCCTCAACTACGCCTGCTACCAGGACGCCCGCTTCCTGCTGGTGGCGACGCCCAGCGGCCTGACCCTGGCGCCGGAGGGCGGGGCCCACCAGTCGATCGGCACCCCGTTGATCGGCATGAGCCAGCCGGGACTGGACAGCTACGAGCCGGCCTTCGCCGACGAGACGGCGGTGCTGATGGCCCATGCCTTCGACCGCATCCAGCGGGAGGACGGCGGCTCGACCTATCTGCGGCTGTCGACCCGGGCGTTGACGCAGCCCGAGCGGACCGACGAGGCCTGGCGGGCCGGGGTGGTCGAGGGCGCCTACTGGATGAAGCCACCGGCCCCGGGCGCGCGCATGGCGCTGGTCTACAGCGGGGCGATCGCGCCGGAGGCCCTGGCGGCGTTCGAGGCCATTCTGGAGGACATGCCGCAGGCCGGGCTGCTGGCGGTGACCTCCCCCGACGTGCTGCACGCCGACTGGACCGCCGCGGGGCGGGCCCGCTGGACGGGCGGACAGGCCCGTACGGCGACGGCTGAGCGGCTGCTGGAACCCCTGGCGGGCGACGCGGTGCTGGTGACGGTGCTGGACGGTTCGCCGGCGGCGCTGTCCTGGCTGGGCTCGGTGCGCGGGCAGCGGGTGCGGGCGCTGGGGATGGAGAGCTTCGGCCAGTCGGGGGACCTGCCGGAACTCTATGCGAAGTACCGGCTGGATGCGGAGGCCATCGTGGACGCCTGCGCGGATCTGCTGGTCTAGCTCGCTTCCATCTTCAGGATCAGGCCGCTGGGCCCGAAGGTGACCGTATGGGTGACATGGTCGCTGCCCCAGAGCTGGCCGTCGGCCCGGCGCATGGTCTGGGCGACGCTGACCGCGACCCGGCCGTCCGGCAGGTCCTCGAAGGCGACCGGCGAGGCTTCGATCAGCATGACTTCGAACTGGCTTTTCCAGAACTCGGCGACCGCTTCGGGCCCCTTCAGGAGCTCGCCGTCGAGCTGGTTGGTCCATTCGACGCCGGGATCGAGGGCGGCGACAAGCGCCGCCACGTCACGACGGTTGTAGGCCTCATAGAGGGTTTCAATGAGCGCCCGGCGAGTCTGCATCCCTTCCCCCTGTCTGGTTGCAACCCCTCAATCGTCAATACGGTCCATGCGGACGATCCGGCCGTCACGGAACGTGAACCGATAGTCCAGCGACCCATCATGCCAGAGCGCCCCCCCGACGCTGGTGACATGATGATGGATGCGGACCCGAAGGCGGTCCGCGCCGTCGGCGCTGAACGCCGTCAGGGCGTTCTCGGTGCGGATCAGGGCGAAGGCCCTGACGAAGTAGGCCAGCACGGCGGCGGCGCCGACGACGCGGCCGCCGTCGATCTGGTCGGGGAAATCGGCCTCGGGATGGAGCATGGCCGCAATAGCGCCGGCATCCCTGGTGTCGAGGGCCTTGTAGAACCGCAGCAGGAGTGTTCTCCGCGCGTCCATGATGTCGGCCCTATTCTCCCGGTTTGTAGCCCGTCTCGACTTTCAGGTAGGCGATCAGGTCACGGCGCTTCTCGGCGTCCTTGAGCCCGACGAAGGTCATGCGGTTGCCGGGCAGGAAACCCTTGGGGTCGGCCAGCCAGGCGTCGAGCTTCTCGGCGTCCCAGTTGAAGCCGGCGTTCTTGACCGCGTCGGAGTATTTGAAGCCCGCGTGGGTTCCGGCCGTGCGCCCGAACACGCCGTGCAGGTTGGGGCCGGTGGAGTTGGGACCGCCCGGGGTGATGGTGTGGCAGGACCGGCACAGGGCGAAGGTGGTCTTGCCGTTCTCGAGGTTGCCGGTGTTGTAGGGGGCCGGAAGGCTGGCCAGCAGTTCCTGCTTCTCGGCGTCGGTCAGCGCCGGCGCGGCGGGCGCGGCGGCCGGCGTGGCCGATCCGGCCGTGGAGTCGGACCCGCCGGGCCCACAGGCCGCCAGCAGGCCCGCGAGGATGGCAACCCCCGACACGATGACTGTTGAACGCATCCGATATCCCCTGGTCCGATGAATGAGATAGGCCGTGCGGGGACCGTGTTCAACGGAACACGGCGTTATCCGACAGCGATATATTGTCCTAGTCGTCGCCGGACGGTCGCCCGCGTCCGGACTTGATATCGCCCCGCCGCGACTTGGCCGAAAGCCGCCGCTCCTTGGAGGCCTTGGTAGGGCGAGTCGGGCGCCGTTTGGGAGGTGGCGGCTGGGCCGCCTTGGCGATCAGCTCGACCAGACGCTCGATGGCGTCGGCGCGGTTGCGTTCCTGGGTGCGGAAGCGGTTGGCGGTCAGCACGATCTCGCCGTCGTTGGTCAGGCGTGAACCGGCCAGCTTCTCCAGCCGGGCGCGGACATAGTCGTTGAAGGACGGCGAGTTACGGATGTCGAACCGCAGCTGAACTGCGGTGGCGACCTTGTTGACGTTCTGGCCGCCGGGCCCCGAGGCGCGGATGAAGCTGAGCTCCACCTCGCCGTCGTCCAGGCTGATGGCGGGGGTGACGGGGATCATGGCGGCGTCAGATAGCCCGCGCCGCCATGATCCGCCAGTCGGTCCGTTTCAGCTGAAGACTTCAGCCGGGCCACGGCCCTTGGGATCGGGGCCGAACTTGTTGGTCCCCGGGGTCCCGTCGAGGACGAAGAAGATGATCAGCACGATGATGCCGATCAGCGGAACCAGTATGATCAGCAGCCACCAGCCGGACCGATCCGTGTCGTGCAGCCGGCGAACGCCGACCGCGAGGGACGGAATCAGGATCCCCAGGCTCCAGATGACGCTGAGCAGGTTGGCCCCGCCGAACGGGTTGCTGGGATCGGCGGCCCCGAAGATCAGGCCCCCGAGAAAGGTCAGGATCAGCGACACGACGGTGCTGAACAGCCAGAACAGCCAGTATTCCGAGCGGCGCGCCCGGCCATTGAAGTCGGCGTATTTGCGCAGCGGCGCAAACATCAGATTGAAGTCCATGAGCAGCCCCTTTCATCCTGTTGGTCCCAACCCTACGCGGGACAATGCGGCGAGCCTGCCCCGCAATCGCCTGTCAGGCAACCACCGTTCTGCAGCCGTGGCGAGCGTCTTCAAGCGAAAATGCTGGCCGTCTGTTCGGTCGGGGCGCGGGGGTCCGGGCCGTGGCGGTTGGTTCCGTTGGTCCCCTTCAGCAGCATGAAGATGAAGACGACGAAGCCGCCCATCGGCACGAGACCGAGCAGCACGAACCAGCCCGAAAGGTCCTGGTCGTGCAGCCGGCGCACGGTGACGGCCAGTTCGGGGATGATCAGCGCCAGATAGACCAGGCAGGCAAGCCCCAGCCAGAGGCTGGCCAGGATGCCGATGGGACCACCATTGGAATCGCGGTCGCTGATCCCGACGATGATCACGAACGGGACCACGAAGGCGACGACCAGCAACACTCTGAAAAGAAAGAACATCCAGAATTCCGTGCGCGTCGCGCGGCCATGGAAGTCGGCGTATTTGCGCAACGGCGCGATCATCTGGTCCATGTCATCCCCTCTTGCCCTGGACCGCAGACTAGCGTTCGGCGCGCCGGCTTCAACCCGGGCGCCGTTTGGCGATGTTCACCGCCTGGTCGAGGGCCTGCAGGAAGCGGGAGCGGTCCTCGCGGCCGAAGGGCGGCGGGCCGCCGGTGATCTCGCCGGTCGAGCGGATGTGCTCCATGATCGAGCGGGTGGCCAGGGCCGAGCCGATGCTGTCGGGGGTGAACGGCCGGCCGTTGGGTTTCAGCACCTGGGCCCCCGCCTTGAGGCAGAGGTCGGCCAGCGGGATGTCGTTGGTGATGACGATGTCCCTGGGCCCGCAGCGCTCGGCGATCCAGGCGTCGGCGACGTCGGGGCCGGCGTCGACGATGACCCGCTCGACCAGCGGCGACTGGGGAACCATCATGAAGCTGTTGGCGACGACGAAGGTCTTCAGGCCGTAGCGGCCCGCCACCCTGTAGGTCTCGTCCTTCACCGGGCAGGCGTCGGCGTCGATGAAGAAACGGATGGGAGCGGTCATGCCCTGTCGTAAAGCAGGCGGCCGGGGCTTTGTCAGCCACCGGAGCGATGAAACCATTATTCCTTATTAACGTTTGACCCTCATCGCCCCGCCCGAGGGGCCGTGGTGGAGGTCGTCATGCGCAGGTTCTTCAAGCGGCTGGTGGCCAATATCGACGCGATGATCTGGAGCGTCGGCGCCGCGGCGCAGACCCGTCCCTGAAGGTGGCGTAGGCGGCGGGGCCCTGTGTGGTGCCGGCTGCAGGAATCGAACCCGCGACCTTCGGTTTACAAAACCGCTGCTCTACCATCTGAGCTAAGCCGGCTTCCGGAGCGATTTCAGTCGCTTGGGATGATCGCCCGCGACCGATGGGACCATCGGGGCGAGTCAGGCGTCTGATACCGGCTTGAGCCCGATCCGACCAGCCCTCAATCGCTATGGCTGCCGGGCCGGCGCCGCCGCCATGTCCTCGATGGCTCGCAGCGGCAGGCTGAGAAGCTCGATGTCCTCCTTGTTGCGGGAGTAGGCGACATAGAGCCGGCCCGCATGCTCCAGAAGCTGGGGGTACTGGTAGCCCGAGGTCTTGCGCTGGCCGAAGATCCGCCGGCTGGTCGGGGCGTCGATCAGGATGCCCATGGCCGTGAAGGTCTGGCCGTCGCGCGACACCGACAGGACCAGAGGACTGCGGTCGCGGACCTGCGGCCGCAGTCCTCTGGTCCTGTCGGTGT
>SDZP01000170.1 GCA_004144935.1 Caulobacteraceae bacterium
GGGCGGGGAAGGGGGGCCTTGGCGGCGAGGTCGACGCACTGGAACTTGCCCTTGGCGTCGGTGGGATCGGGGTAGGCCTCCTTGACCACGGTGCAGATCCCGACGATCTCCTTGCCCTCCTGCGAGTGGTAGAAGAAGACCTCGTCGCCGAGCTTCATGGCCATCATGTTGAGCTTGGCGGTGTGGTTGCGCACGCCGGTCCAGGGCTCGCCCTTCTTGCCGGTGGCGACGAGGTCGTCCCAGGAAAAGGCGTCCGGTTCGGATTTGACGAGCCAGTGGTTCATTGTCGCTCCGGATCCCTCAACGGTCGGCGCCGTCTTATCCGACCCCTTGGGGCCACCTTCTCCCGACCGGCGGGAGAAGGGAAGTCAGGCGGGCACGGGCGGTTCCTTGTACGACGCGCCGGCGGTGATCGCCGCGTCGGGGACCTTCAGCATCCCGAGATACTGCTCCTTCGGATAGGCCATGTGCGGCTTGGCCGGATCGTATTCCGGCTGCGGCACCGGCGAGGGGCCGACGTAGGGGGCGGGGGCCTTGAAGCGGGCGGCCTCCTCGGCGCTGATCCCGGCCTTGGCCAGGGTGGTGGGGTCGATCCAGCGGGCCGGGTCGATGGGCTCGTGGCTGGTGGCCACCTCCAGGGTCATCTGGTCGGGACCGGCGAAATAGATCGAGCGGCACATGCCATGGTCGATGGGACCGATGACGTTGACGCCGTGGCTGCGGATACGGTCGCGCATGGCGGTCAGCTGCTCGTCGCTGTCGACCCGGAAGGCCAGGTGCTGCAGCGTGCCGGGCGCGCTGGGCAGGGCCCCGTTGCCGGCGTGCGTCTTGCCGAGCTCGATGGCGATGTTGTCGACGTCCGGCAGCTGGACGATCGAGAAGTAGCCGTGGTCGTTCATCCGCAGGAAGGCGTGCAGCCCGCCGGGCACCCCGTGCATGTCGAACAGGGCGACCAGAGGACAGCCCATCACCTCGCTGAAGAAGGCAATGTGCTTCTTGATGTCGCCGGCCATGAAGGCCAAGTGGTGAATGCCGCTCGGCTGGGTCATGGGGGTCCTCCTCTAGCGTTTCTTGTCGTTGACCAAGCCGCCCAGCAGGGCGTCGAGGATCATGCTGTCGTGGGCCTCGCGCACGGCCGGATCGCCGGTGTCGACACCGAAATTTGCGGCCATCAGCGGGGTCAGGTTGATCAGGCCGGCGCCGGCCGCCTGCAGGGTGATGACCAGCTGCTCGGGCGGAAAGGCCTTCAGCTCGCCGGCCTCTATCGCCGCCTGGACCAGCTGCGCCAGCCGCCGGTTGCGGGGGCCCAGCAGGTGATCGACCAGCCAGTCCAGCCGCTCACCGCCGGCCATGCCCTCCAGCGCCACGATCCGTCCCAGCGCCGGATGCTTCCAGCTGATCTTCAGGAACAGCCGCATGGCCATGCGCAGCTGGGTCAGGGCGCTGGCGTCGGCCGCCGCCTCCAGCAGGCGTTCCTCCTCGGCGATGACGCCGCGCAGGTCCAGCATCGCCGCCCGCCACAGGGCGTCCTTGTCCTGGTAGTGGTAGTGTAGGTTGGCCTGCGAGACGCCGGCCGCCGCGGCGATCTCGCCCAGCGTCGCCCGTTCGAAGCCCAGCCGGGAAAACAGCTCAAGCGCCGCCTCGCGGATGCGCGCGGCGGTGCGTCCCCCCTTGCCGGCCCCCTTGCCGGTCGAGACGCCGAGACTGCCGTCGGCCATCCTCGCTTGACTCCCGCATCCGATTTCCTGACTTTCAAATCAGAAAATGCCGTGGACCGCAACCACGGCCGCATCGGGAGGCATGAGTGTCAGATCAGGTCCTGCGCGAGCCCTATGGCTACGCCTACGCCGAACAGAGCCGGCTGAAGGAGGTCTATGGCGGCGCCCATGGCCGGGTCTTCGTCGAATGCATGCGGATCTATCCGGCCGACCGGCCGTCCAGGACCGTCATCCTGTTCAGCCATCCGATCGGCGGGGGCAGCTTCCTGCCGCTGGTCACGGCCCTGGCCCGGGCCGGCAAGCACGTCATCTATTGCAACACCCGCTACCGGGGGAACGACAACGCCCTGATCCTCGAAAAATGCGTCCTCGACCTGGGCGCCTGTGTCGCAGATCTCAAGAAGCGGTTCGGCTATGAGACGGTGGTGCTGGGCGGCTGGTCGGGCGGCGGCTCGCTGTCGATGTTCTACCAGGACCAGGCGACCAATCCGACGATCACCCAGACGCCGGCCGGCGACGAGATCGATCTCGTCGGCGCAAACCTGATCCCGGCCGACGGGGTGATGCTGCTGGCCGCCCACATCGGCCGCAGCGTGACCATGACCGAATGGATCGACCCCTCGATCCTCGACGAGAGCCGGCCGTTCGAGCGCGACGTCTCGCTCAACATCTACGACCCGGCCTGCCCGGATCAGCCGCCCTATTCCGACGCCTTCGTGGCCAGGTTCCGCGCCGCCCAGATCGCCCGCAACCGACGCATAACCGGCTGGGTGAAGGACCAGCTTGCCGCCCTGAAGGCGGCCGGCGATCCGGACGCCGAGCGCTGCTTCATCGTCCAGGGCACGATGAGCGACGTGCGCTGGACCGATCCGACCCAGGAGCCCTCCGACCGCGCCCCCTACACCTGCTACATGGGCGATCCCAAGATCGCCAACGACGGGCCCATCGGGCTGGGCCGCTTCACCACCCTGCGCTCCTGGCTGTCGCAGTGGAGCTATGACGAGAGCCGCGCCAACGGCCTGATCAACGCCCCGAACATCACCGTGCCGTCGCTGGTGATCAACAACACCGCCGACCTGGCCTGCACCCCCAGCCATGCGGCGCGCCTGTTCGAGGCGCTGGGCTCCGCCGACAAGACCTATGTCGATATCGTGGGCGCCGACCATTACTACATCGAGAAGCCGGAGCTGCTGCCCCAGGCGACGGCGGCCGTGGTCGGATGGATGGACGCGCGCGGGTTCTAGTCCTCGACCCCGGCGATGACCTCGAGCATCAGGTCGCGCAGGTCGAGGCCACGCGGCAAGCCGGCCGGCGGTTCCATGTCGGCGGTGGCCGAGGCGACCAGCAGATAGGCGCGGGCCAGGGCCATCTGGGGCGGATGGCCCATGCCCTCCAGGCAGTCGGCGAAGAAGGCGGTCAGGGTGTCGTCGACGGCCTTGACCGAGGCGCGGGCCCGATCGTCGCTGCGGGCCCAGGCGCGCATGGCCATGGCCAGGCGGGGCAGGTCCTGGCTCACCGCCAGGTCGGAGGCCAGCAGGATGCGGCGGATGGGCGTGGGGGCCTCGGCGCGCACCCGCTCGAGATTGGACGTCAGCTGCTCGCCGCTGAAGTAGTCGGCCAGCTGGCCGAGGTAGTCCTCGAAGTCGGCGAAGTGGTGGTAGAAGCTGCCCGTCGAAATGCCGAGGCTGGCGGCCAGCGGCCGCAGCTTCAGGGCCCGCAGCCCCTCCTCGCGTAACACGGCCTGTCCGGCCAGAAGCCAGTCCCCCCGCGTCAGGTCCTTGCGTCGCTTGGCCATGGGTCTCCGCATATCGCGCGGCCAAGCCCCTGCATAGACGCCCCCTTGAACATAACATAAGTTATGTTATGGAGTACGGATGGAGGCTGGCATGACCGATTGGATCGATCCGGCGGTGTGGACCAACTGGGCGGACGCCTCCGCCTTGCGGCTGGCTGAGCGAGCGCAGGAGGCCGAGGCGTTGCGCTCGGTTCCTGAGGCCACGCTGCGGGAGGCGGCGGAGGCCGGCTACTTCCACCTGCTGGCCCCGACCACGGCGGGCGGGGCGGGGGCGTCGATGACGACCTTCCTGGAGGTTGGCCGGCGACTGGCGCGGGGCTGTCCGTCCAGCGCCTGGACGCTGTCGTTCCTGGCCCTGCACGCCTGGCTGCTCTGCCGGTTCGAGCCGGAACTCCAGAAGGCGCTGTTCAATGATGGCGCGATGCCTCTGGCGCCCGCGCCGCTCGCACCGACCGGCAAGGCCGAGGCTGTGGAGGGCGGCTACCGGATCAGCGGGCGTTGGGACTGGGCGACCGGGGTCAATCACGCCGACTGGGTGATGGTCAACGCCGTGGACGGTCTGATGCCGCGCTTCTGCGTCCTGCCGATCGGCGATGTTGAGGTCGAGGATGTCTGGCGCACGGCCGGCATGGCGGCGACCGGCAGCAATACGGTGGTCGCCAGGGATGTCTTCGTGCCGGCGCATCGAACGCTTTCGGCCTTGCAGATGAAGTATGGGCCGATCCCGGGACTGGCGCTGCATCCGGGCAGTTCGGTGGGATATGCCATGTCCCCCGCTCTGGCTCTGGTCGCCGCGGCGCCGGCGCTGGGCGCGGCCGAGGGGGCGCTGGCCGCCTTCACCGAACGGATGCAGGCCAAGATCCAGGCCTACAGCGGGATCCGGCAGAGCGAGGCCCCCGCCACCCACCTGCGGCTCGGCGAAGCGCTGGCGACGGTGCGCGCGGCGGCGCTGGTCTGGGAGGACGCGGTGGCGCTGTACGAGCGGGAAGGCGCGCTGGGGGGCGGCATGAGCAACGACAGCCTGGCGGCGATCCGGCTGGCGGCGGCCCATACGGTGCGGCTGGCGAGCGAGGCGGTCGATGGCATGTGCGCGGCGGCGGGGGCCAGCTCAGGGTTCCTCACCTCGCCCCTGCAGCGCCACCTGCGGGACCTGCAGATGATCCGCGGCCATGTGGTGTTCGACTGGGACCGGGCGGCGCAGATAGGCGGCCGGATCGCGCTCGGGTTCGAGCCGACCCCGGCCGATCTGCTCTAGGGAACAGTCCGTCGGTATGGCGGTTTTCCCGGCCTGTGAAGGGAGATCAGACCATGCCCCAGGGTGACAAGTCAGCCTACACCGACAAGCAGAAGCGCAAGGCCGAGCATATCGAGGATGGCTACGAGAAGCAGGGCGTCCCGAAGAAGGAAGCCGAGTCCCGCGCCTGGGCGACGGTCAACAAGGACGACGGCGGCGGCAAGAAGTCCGGCTCCGGGCGCGGCAAGGACACCGGCCATCCGGCGTCGCACAGGGGCGGCGAGGCCAGCGCCGGCCGTTCGGCCGAGGAGCGCTCGGCCTCGGCCAGGAAGGCGGCGGCGACTCGCAAGCGGAACGCCGAGCAGCGGGCCAGCCACTGAGTCCGGGTGATCGCCGCGGGGGCTAGAACAGCGCGTCCCAGCCGGTGGTCGCGATCGCCGCATCGACCTGCGTCCTCGCCGCCGCCGGCAGCGCGGCATACTCGCCGCGCAGCCAGGTGAGGCACTTGGCCTGGTATGGGAAGGCGTTCTGCACCCAGGCCCGGCCATCGACCTGCGTCTCGACCATCTTCGCCCCGGCCGCCACGGCCTCGGCGTTGGCGACCAGCAGCGGCGCATAGGCGCGGCCCATTTCGCTCAACAGCGCCTTCAGCGTCGCCGGGACCGCTCCGGGATCGATCATCGGTCCGGGCTCCAGCCCCGACAGGTCCTCGACCATGCCGATCCAGCCCATGGTCCGTTGAGCCCTGGCCTGGGCGATCGCGGTCGGGGTCGGATCGACGCCGGCCAGCTGGGTCAGCTGGCCGAACAGGCCAAAATCGCCGGCGCCAGGCGCCGCGCCGAGCATGAAGGGAAGAACCGCCAGGTGCGCCTCCAGCGCTTCCAGCAGGCGGACATAGCTATCCTCGATCACCGGCCCGGTGGTCGGGTTGGAGCCGACATAGGCCAGCCGGCCAATCTGTCGCTGGCTGATCATCGCGGCCACGCCGGCCAGCGTTGGCTCGTCGAGCGGCGCGGGACCCCAGCTGGGCAGCAGGCGGCCGGCGAAGGCCGCGTCCGCCGGATGGGCCCAGCGATAGTGGAACATGCACTTGGTCAGCCACTCGTCGGCATAGTCCTCGATCAGGCTGTCAAGGAAGGCCAGGGCCGGATCGGCCGGGCGCACCGGGCGGCCGGGTATCTCCGCGTCGAAGCGCCGGATCAGCGGCGTGGAGTCCGTCACCGCTTCGCCCGCGATGAAGAAGGTCGGCAGCAGCGGCACCTGGGCCGTCGGGTAACCGGCGGGCTCCCGTCCGCGGTAGTACAGCCGGTAGGGAATGCGCCGATAGCGCAGGACGGCCAGCATCTTGCGGGTATAGGGCGAACCCGGCGCGCCGGAGAGTTCGAGGGGCGTTTCCAAGGTCATGACATTCACCATGCCAATTGTTTGAGGGCACGATGAGGCCGGTTCAGCTCCGGCGCAAGTCCTCTACGACACCGCGCATCCATCCGGCGAGCGCATCCTTGGCCTCCAGCGGCGTGCGGCCGTGCCGAACCACGATCAGGTCGAGGTCAGGAACCAGCAGGGTGTACTGGCCCTCGTAGCCATTGGCGCTGAACGATCCTTCGCCGCCCAGGCCCAGCCACCAGTGCGCGCCATAGCCCAGCTCCTCGGTGGCCGGCACGGCGGTGGGCGTGCGGGCGTAGTCGACCCAGTCGGCGGGAAGCATCTGGCGACCCTCCCAGACCCCGCCGCGCAGGTAGAGCAGGCCGAAGCGGGCAAAATCGCGGGCGCTGCAGAAGCAGTAGGAGGAGCCGATGAAGGTTCCGGCGGCGTCGAACTTGGGGATCGGGCTGGCCATGCCCAGGGGCTCGAACAGGGCTGCGCGCATATGGGCCTCGAAGGCCTCGCCCTTCAGGCCCAGGGTCCGCTGCAGGATGTCGCAGACGACGTTGGTCGTGCCGCTGGCGTAGGACCAATGGCTGTCCGGCTCATGCGCCAGGGGCTGGGCGATGGCATAGGCGGCGACATCCGCCTTGCCGGCCCCGAACAGCATCTCGATGACGTCGGAGACACTGCCCGGCACATAGTCCTCGACGAACTTCAGCCCGCTGGACATGCGCAGGAGCTGGTCGAGCGTGATGGCCGACCGCGCGTCGTCCTTCCAGGCCGGCACATCGGCGGGGGCGTGGACATCCAGCCGGCCCTCTGCGACGGCCAGTCCGACGAGGGCCTGGGTGATGCTCTTGGCCTTCGACCAGGAAGGAAAGCGGCTCTGATGGTCGAGCTCGTCGCCGTAGCGCTCGTAGCGGATCTGGCCGCCCTGGACGATGAGCACGGCGTCGGTAATGCCGAGGCTTTCGTCTCTGAAGGCGGCGTCCAGGCGTTCGATCAACGCCGAAGGCAGGCGCGCGCCTGCCGACCATTCGGTGGTGGGCCAGGGGACGCCGCCTTCAGAGACGAAAGCCTCGGCATTACCGACGCCGTGCTCATCGTCCAGGG
>SDZP01000171.1 GCA_004144935.1 Caulobacteraceae bacterium
GAGTACGACCGCTCATCCCGGCGAATGCCGGGACCCATTTCGTAAGGCGCCTCTGCCTGACGAGACTTCTGAATCTGCCTGCCGCGTCCGCGCTCTATGAAATGGGTCCCGGCATTCGCCGGGATGAGCGGAAGGATGGGAGGGGTCCAGCAAGTCACGGCAAAATCCGCCGCAGGAACCCCGGCGGCTCCACCATGGCGCGGTTGAAGAAGACCCCCGCCACCCGGCCCCCCGCCGTCGAGATCGCATCCCGCAGCTGGGCGGGAGCGCGGACGTCGGGCTGGTCGGCCGAGACCACCAGCACCGTCTGGTCGATGAATGGGGCGACGGTCAGCGCCGCCTGGGAGCGGTCGGCGGCCGGGCTGTCGATGATGATCAGGTCGGCGTGCTTGCGCAGGCTGTTCCAGTAGTCGGCGCCCGGCAGGATGTGGACGGTCTGGCGGCCCTTCAGCACCTCGCGGCGGAAGCGGGTGACCCACCAGCGGGCCTCGCCCACCTGATGGGCGGCGACGTAGCGGGCGTCCGGGATGGCCTGGCCCTCGGGCGTCTTCTGGGGCGGCTGGACGGTGACGAAGCTGGCGCCGTCCGGGCTGGCCGAGACCGGCTTGCTGAGAGCGCCGTAGTGGACCGGGTCGGCGGCGATGGCGGCATGCTGCGGCGAGCCCTGCAGGTCCAGGTCGATCAGCCAGACCGACTTGCCGGCCCGGCGGGCGGCGAAGCGGGCGAACTCGCGGGCGACGGTGGAGGTCCCCTCTCCCTGGCGGGCGGCGGCGAACTGGATGACCCGCGCGCGGCCGGGGGCGGGCGCGCCAAGCGACGCCCACAGCCCTCCCATTTCGCCGCTCAGGTCCACCATTCGTCGAATCGCCACGCACGCACTGCGGTCTACAGCCTACCGTATCCGGTTGTTCAACGCGCCTTCAGCGGCGCCGCACCCAGGACGGGCAGATCAAGCGTGCGCGAGGCGGAAGCCGGCGTCGGCATCCCCGGCCGCAGGAACATCCGCAGCAGGCCGGCGCAGAGGGCCGAGAAGCCGGCGAACAGGAAGGCCAGGATCAGCACCGGCTTCTTCAGGCTGGCGCCCTTGGGCGGCGGGCTGGCGCGCTCGACGATGCGGATGTTGTCGTTGCTCTCGCCGGCCATCATGCGGGCGGCGTCGTCCTGCTGTTCCTTGACCGTGTAGTCGCGGACCGAGCTTTGCAGGATGTCGCGGTCGCGGGTGAGTTCGGTGAACTGCGGCTCGAGGGCGGCCAGCTGCTGCAGCTTGGTCGTGGCCTCGGCGTACTGGGCGGTGTTGGCGTCGCGGGCGCTGCGCAGGGAGGCGATCTCGGCGGCCAGCTGGATCTTCTCGGTCTGCAGGGTCTGGTAGACGGGGTTGACCCCCGTGCGGCGGGCGCCCGGCGCGGCGGTGCGGCCGGAAGCGACGGCGGCCTCCAGCTGGCGGATCTGGGCGTCGATGTTCTGCATCGTCTGGCTGTCGGGGGTGTAGCGGCTGCGCAGGTCCTCGCGCTGCACCTTCAGGCTGGCCAGCTTGTCGGTGTCGGCGGTGTTGGCGTCGCGATAGAGGCCGATCTCGGGGGCGACGCCGCCCAGCTGGCTCTCCAGGCTGGCGAGCCGTCCCTGGCGCTCCTGCAGGCTGGCGTCGAGGGAATAGCGCTGGCCCTCCAGCTGGCCGATCAGCTGGGTCATGCTGGCCTTGGTGGCGGCGAAGTCGCCCAGATTGTTGTTGGCCAGGAACTCCTGGTAGGCGGTGTCGGCCTCAGCCAACCGCTCCTCGAACAGCACCCGCTGGCGCTCCAGGGCCGGCGAGGCCGACTGCACCAGCACGGTGCGGCGGTAGACGAGGTACTCCTCGAGAAACACATTCAGCACCCGGGCGGCCATGACGGGGTCGGGATGCTCGAAGGTGATGCGCACCACCGGGTTCAGCGGTGTGGCGGCGACATTCATGTTCTCGCCCATGTCCTGCACGGCCTTGGCCATGATCAGCGGCTTCTCGGCGGCCGGGGCGGCGGCATAGTCGGCGCCCAGGGTCGGATAGACGACCGACAGGCCGACTTTGCGCAGGGTGCGCTCGCGCAGCTGGCTGGACAGCAGGATCTCGGTTTCGGACGCCACCAGGCTGTCGGTGTCGGGCACGGCGCCGCGGGCGGCGTCGCCGGCCCGGGGCTCGTAGACATACTCCTGGCCCAGCTGGACCAGCACGCTGGAGCCGGCGGTGTAGGACTTCTTGAGGGTCAGGGCGAACCCGGCGCCGATCAGGAAGATGACCAGGAAGACGGCCAGCATCAGCCCCTTCTCGCGCCACAGCAGGGTGACGAAGTCGCTGGGCGCATAGCGCGGCCGTCCGGCCCAGTCGGCGCGGGCCGGCGGGTCGTGCGGTACACTGGTCCAGCTGCCGGCGTAGGCCATGCGATTCTTCTGACGCCCTCTCTTCGCAGCCACCCTGGCGCGGCCGCCATTAACGGTCCGTTACCCATTCTCCTTAACCTTTGGACCATGTCCCGCGCGCGCACCCTTGTTGCTGCCTTCAGCATCCTCGCCCTCACCGCCGGGGCGCCGGCCGTGGCCCAGGCCTGGTGGCCGTTCGGCAGCAAGGACAGGGACCGCGCCGCCCCCGCCCAGCGGGACCGGGCCTTCCCCGACATCGCCTATGCCGACTGGAGCGACGCCGAGCCCGCCTACCGGGTCTATCCCGGCGACGAGCTGGAGATCTTCATCGCCTCGGCGCCGGAACTGAACAAGACCGGCTTCATCCAGCCGGACGGGCGAATCGCCCTGCCCCTGGTCGGCCCGGTGATGGTCGCCGACCGCACCCTGCCGGAGGTCGAGGCGGCCCTTGCCGGCGCCTATTCGCGCGAACTGCTGCGACCCCAGGTCACGGTGGCGGTGAAGACCGCCCAGCCGCTGAAGGTGTTTGTCTATGGCGAGGTCGAGAAGGCCGGCGTCTACGACATGCCCGGCGACATCAATTCCCTGCAGGCGGTGGCCATGGCCGGCGGCTTCAAGGTCAGCGCCAAGCGCAAGCAGGTGGTGGTGCTGCGGCGCACCGCCGACGGGCGCTTCATGCGGCGGACGGTGGATCTGTTGAAAGGCTCGAACCAGGGCGGCGCCGATCTGGTGCCGCTGCGGCGCTTCGACCTGGTCTATGTGCCGCGCAGCGACGTGGCCGAGGCCAACCTGTTCCTGCAGCAGTACT
Source organism: Caulobacteraceae bacterium (assembly GCA_004144935.1). Lineage (GTDB taxonomy): Bacteria > Pseudomonadota > Alphaproteobacteria > Caulobacterales > Caulobacteraceae > Caulobacter. The sequence goes on from SDZP01000171.1 coordinate 3,200, forward strand.
TCCGGGACCTGATCCCGATCAGCTTCGGGTTCAGCTACGACCTGAACCCGCGCAGCAATCAGTAGATTTTCAGGGTCAGGGACCTACGCCCGGGCCAGCCATTCGCGCGCCTGGCGCTGGGCTTCGGCGACCTCGTCGGAGGCCATCTCCTGGCTCAGTTCCTTGCGGTACAGCTTGGCTTCCATCGAGCCGCGCATGGCCGCCAGATTGAACAGCATGTGGGCCGAAACATAGTCGAGCGGCGCGCCGCCCTGGCCGGTGGAGTAGAGCATGCCCATGCGGAACAGCTCGTCGCCCGAGGTGTCCGGCCCCGGCAGGGGGAGCAGACCGTCCTGGCTCATCATCATGATGCCGTATCCCGTGTTTGGCGCCGTTCTGGCGGCCGGCTTGTGTTGATCACGGGTATGAGCAAAGAGCCGCGTCTCTGAATTCAAGGTTAACCGCGACCGCCGTTGCGACGTTTTGGGCCATTATTTCGGGAATAGTTTCAGGCTGTTAGGATGCCGGTAAGACGCCGGTAGCGTTACGTTCACGCCCCTTTCGCCGGTGTGAACAGCGCGCCCCGCGGGTAAGGTTTTGGAGGGGCGCCGGGCGGCGCCGCTGGAACCGCTTTCCTGACAAGTCCGTTCAGGCTCGGTTCAGGCGATCCCGGTCACCGTGATCGTCTGTCGAGGGTAAACCAGCGGTCCTCCCCTTCCGTGGGCCGCGCAGTCGACCACAAGGAGGACGTCGACCATGAAACGTCTGATACTGGCTCTGACCGCCGCGGCCTGCGTCGCCGGTCCGATGGCGATGGCGGCCACTGACGCCGCCGCCCAGAACCGCGACCGGTGGGAGCGGCGGGATGACCGTCGCGAACGGCGTGATGACCGCTGGGAGCGCCGCGACGACCGTCGCGACTATCGCCGCGATCGACGCGAGGATCGCCGCGAGTCCCGCTGGGATCGCCAGCGCCATAACGGCTACTACTATCGCAACCGCTGGCACTACGGCCCGCCGCCGAGCGCCTACTACAACGACCCCTACTATCGTCCGGGCTACGCCGCCTGGCGCCGGGGCGCCTACCTGCCCAGCTACTACCGGTCGAACAGCTACCGGGTGTACGACTACGGCCGCTACCGCCTGCGCGCCCCGCCGCGCGGCTACTACTGGTACCGTTCGGGCAACGACTACCTGCTGGCCGCCATCGCGACCGGCCTCATCTACGAGGTCATCACCCACTAGGTGAGGCAGATCTGAGGAAGCGCCCCGGAGGAAACTCCGGGGCGTTTTCATGTGGGGCTAGCGGATAACCCGCGCGCCCTTGCCGTGCATCACCGCTTCCACCTCGCTGGCCCGCACCATCGAGGTGTCGCCGGGGGTGGTCATCGCCAGCGCCCCGTGGGCGGCGCCGTACTCCACCGCCGCCTGCGGGCCCTTGCCCTCCAGGAAGCCGTAAGCCAGACCGGAGGCAAAACCGTCGCCGCCGCCGACCCGGTCGTAGATTTCCAGGTTCTCGCGCATCTGCGAGGCATAGAACTCGCCGCCGGCCCAGAGGATGGCCGACCAGTCGTTGAGGGTGGCGGTGCGGGCGTTGCGCAGGGTGGTGGCGGCGACCTTGAAGTTGGGGAACTCGCGCACCGCTGTCTCGATCATCGCCTTGAAGTTGGCCGGGTCGATGGCGCTGATGTGCTCGTCCAGGCCCTCGACTTCGAAGCCGAGGCAGGCGGTGAAGTCCTCCTCGTTGCCGATCATGACGTCGACGTATTGGGCGATCTCGCGGTTGATCGCCTGGGCGCCCGGCTTGCCGCCCTGGCTCTTCCACAGGCTGGCCCGGTAGTTGAGGTCGTAGGAGACGATCGTGCCGTACTTGCGGGCCACCCTCACCGCCTCGATCACCGCCTGGGCGGTGTCGGGGCTCAGGGCCGCGAAGATGCCGCCGGTGTGGAACCAGCGCACCCCCTCCTCGCCGAACATCGTTTCCCAGTCGACCTCGCCCGGCGCGATCTGGCTGGCGGCGCTGTTGGCGCGGTCGGAGCAGCCAAGCGCGGCGCGGACCCCGAAGCCCTTTTCGGTGAAGTTCAGCCCGACCCGGGTGTTGCGGCCGATGCCGTCGAACTCCCGCCAGATGACGTGGCTGGTGTCGACCCCGCCCTGCATCATCAGGTCCTCGACCAGCCAGCCAAGATCGTTGACCGGCAGGGCGGTGACGGCGGCGGCGCGCTTGCCCCAGCATTTGCGCATGGCGCGGGCGACATTGTACTCCCCGCCCCCCTCCCAGACGTGGAACTGGCGGGCGTTGCGGACCCGGCCGAAGCCGGGGTCGAAGCGCAGCATCACCTCGCCGAAGGAGACGCAGTCCCAACGGCAGTCTTCGGCCGGGCGGAGGTTGAGGAGATCGCTCATTTCTTCCTGTGCCTTGCGATGAGCTGGACGGTCTCGCGGACCGTGGTCTCGATGCCCGCCCAGTCCTTGGCGTCGAGCAGGTCCTGGGTGATCAGCTTGCTGCCCATGCCGGCGGCGACGATGCCGGCCCCGAACCAGGCCTTGACGCTGTCCTCGGTGGGATCGACTCCGCCGGTCGGCATGATGCGGGTCCAGGGCATGGGGCCGAGCACCGCCTTGACGAACTCCGGGCCGCCGACCTGCGTGCCCGGGAAGACCTTGACGATCTCGCAGCCCAGTTCCTGGGCGTAGGAGATCTCGGAGGCCGAGCCGCAGCCGGGGCTGTAGGGGATCATGCGGCGGTTGCAGACCTTGGCCACGTCGGCGTTGAGGACCGGGCCGACGACGAATTTGGCGCCGTTGGCGATGTAGATGCCGGCGGTCGGGGCATCGACCACCGAGCCGACGCCCATGACCACGCGCGGATCGACCTTGGCGAAATGGCGGGCGACATCGAGGAAGACGTGGGCGGCGAAATCGCCCCGGTTGGTGAACTCGATACAGGGCGCGCCGGCGTTGGCGCAGGCCTGGATGACGTGAACGCAGATCTCCGGATCAGGGTGATAGAAGACGGGGATCACCCCCTGCTGCATCATGCCGGTGAGAACGGACATCCGGTCGTGACTCATCACGCGCTCCTTCGAACTGCTGGGGGCGCCAACCTAGACCAAAAAAGCGGGCGCCGGATCACTCCGGCGCCCAGTTTGCGCAAGAGGGTCGGTTAGAAGTTGTAGCGGAAGCCCAGGAAGAACTGCCGGCCGGTGCGGTGATAGACGCTGGCGCGATCCGCCGTCGAGGAAACGTACTGGTCGTTGAACTCGTCGGTGAGGTTCAGGCCCTCGGCGGTCAGGGTCAGCTTGTCGGTGACCTTGAAGGAGGCCGAGGCGTCGACGTTGAGCGTCGATTTCTTGCCTTCCACGTCGTTGAGGTTGGTCGCCCCGACCGCGGCGCTGCTGTTCCGCCCCGGCACCGTCTGCAGGTAGTCGTCGCGGTAGGCGGCGGAGACGCGGGCGCTGAACCGGTCGTCCTCGTAGTAGAGGGTGGCATTGTAGGCGGTCGGCGACAGGTTCACCAGGTCGGCGGTGGTGCTGAGGGCCGAGGTGGCCGACAGCTGGTAGGCGATCTCCGATTCCACATAGGTGTAGTTGAGCACCACGCCGGTGTGGGACAGCGGCCCCGGCAGGAACGAGAACGGCTGCTGGTAGCTGATCTCGAAGCCCTTCAGCGGGCCGCCCTCGGTATTGACCGGGCTGGTGATGTCATAGGCGGTCGAGCCGTCCTGGCCGGGCGGCAGCAGGGTGAGCGGCAGGCCGGTGGTGTCGAACGGGCGGTTCTCGCGCAGGGTCTGAATGTAGCTGTCGATGTCCTTGTAGAAGACGGCGAAGGACAGCAGGGCCTCGGGCGCGAAATACCATTCGAAGCTGAGGTCGTAGGTCTTGGCCGAGAAGGGATCGAGCAGCGGGTTGCCCGTCGTCACCGTGCGGGCGGCGGTGTTGACCGTGCCGCCCGGCGAGAGGTTCTGCAGCTGCGGACGCGCCATCACCTTGGCGGCGCCGAAGCGGATCAGGAACTGGTCGGTGACGTCGAACGCCAGGTTGAGGGA